>CAIKWU010000121.1 GCA_903831155.1 uncultured Planctomycetaceae bacterium
GGGACATGACCGTGGCACACAGTTCGTCCATCACTCGCACCACCAACGCCATGAAGACGTCGAACGTTTCGCTCCGCACGGCAACCGCCTTCGTGATCCTCGCAGCGTTCTCGGGCTGCGGTCGGACACCGCCGGCTTCCTACCGGCTCAACATGGAGCAGGCCACCAAGGCCGCGGCGCCCGAGTCGGGCATGGAGAAGCCATGGGCCGGCTGGGCCCGGGAGCGGCAGGCTCAGGTCGCGACGATCCTCGAGGCGATGTTCGGCACGCCCGACGAGCCGGTGGCCCTCGCCGAGACGGGGCTCGACCACGCGAAGCTGCAGCTCGCCGCCGGCCCCGTGCGGAGCGACATCGTGGGCCGCAAGAACGGCCTGTATCGGGAGCATTGCGCCCACTGCCACGGGATCAGCGGGGACGGCATGGGGCCCACGGCGGCGTTTCTCAATCCGTATCCCCGCGACTACCGGCCGGGGAAGTACAAGTTCAAGAGCACGTGGCGGGATGCCCGCCCGGCCCGTGAGGACCTCACGAGGGTGCTCCATCAGGGCGTTCCCGGGAGCTCGATGCCGTCCTTCGCGCTCTTGCCGCCGGCGCAGGTCGACGCGCTCGTCGAGTATGTCCGGTATCTCTCGATGCGGGGCGAGACCGAACTGGCGCTCTACACCTATGCCGAGCAGGAACTGGGCGTGGACGACACGTTTCCCGAGACGCGGGAGTTTCTCATCGACGAGATCCTGACGCCCGTCGCGGAGAAGTGGCAGGGGGCCGAGGAGGCCGGGATCCCGATCGCGGCGGTGCCGGCCGGCGTCGACTTCACGAAGCCCGGCGACGATCCGGTCAACCGGGAGTCGGTCGCCCGCGGCCGGGTGCTCTTCCATGGCGACGGCGGCTGCGTGAAGTGCCATGGCGTCACGGCGCTGGGCGACGGCCAGGCCAACGACTACGACGACTGGAACAAGGTTGTCGTCGAGTGGGGCAGGGAAGTGGCCGGAGGACTCGCCTCGTCGCAGGACGATCGGGGCCGGGCGGCATGGCTTCAGGCGGCGGCCAGCGTGATCGAGGGCGACGCCCTGAAGCCCAGGACCATCCCGCCGCGAAACCTCCGGCTCGGTCTCTACCGCGGCGGCCGACGTCCGGTCGATCTCTACCGCCGGCTCTACACGGGCATCAACGGGGCTCCGATGCCGGGCGTGGGGCCCTCCGGGCCCGGCGGCAAGGGGAGCGTGGCCGAATCCGAGATCTGGCACATCGTCAACTACATCCGCTCGCTGCCCTACGATTTCGACGGCGAGTTGGGCGTGGATCGGCCGATGGTGGCGAAGGACCGGTTCTGACCAACCGGCAACGGGCATTCGACGAGGGAGTTCATCGACGTGGGCAAGCGACTCGGCGGCATCTTCTGGTCCCTGCTGTTCCTCGCCGTGCCGGTGCTCGGCGTGGCGACGTTCGCGATCGCGCCGGCCTATGACCACTGGCTGCCGAAGGATGTGTCGGAGCACGGGGCGAGCATCGACTCGCTCTTCTACTTCATCCTCGTGCTGACGGGCGTGGTGTTCGTGGTCACCGAGGGGCTTCTCTTCTGGTTCATGTGGAAGTACGACGCCTCGAAGCAGCAGGGGGCCACCTACATCCAGGGCAGCCACACGCTGGAGGTGGTCTGGACGATCATTCCCGCCGCCACCCTTCTCTTTCTCGCGATCTACCAGATGAATGCCTGGGCCGACGTCAAGATGCGTCGGCCGGCGATGCAGCCGACGGTCGAGGTCGTGGGCAGTCAGTTCGAGTGGCGGCTCCGCTACCCGGGCCGCGACGGCACCCTGGGGACCGCCGACGACCTGTTTCTGGTCAACGACCTCCACCTGCCCATCGACGAGGACGTGCTCATCCAGCTCAAGAGCATGGACGTGCTGCACTCGTTCTTCCTGCCGAACGTCCGCATCAAGCAGGACGCCGTGCCGGGCATGAAGATTCCGGTCTGGTTCAAGGCTCGCGAGACGGGACAGTACGACATCGTCTGTGCCGAACTCTGCGGCTGGGGCCACTACAAGATGAAGGGCCGGGTCACGTTCGAGTCGCGTGCCGACTTCGACGCCTGGCTCGAAAGGAAGTACGCGGAGCAGGGGGCCACGCAGCCCCCGCCCGAGGCCGGCGACGTCGCCGCCGCCCAGTGACCGCACCGACAGCCAGCCGATCCGATCCCGGAGGAACCACGATGACCCCGCCCACCGCCACCGCCACGCCCGCCGTCGATCACGGCACCGTCGTCGGACACTCCCATGGCCACGCGCCCAAGGCCGGCCTGTCGCACTTCCTTTCGACCTACGTGTTCTCGAAGGACCACAAGGTCATCGGGCTGCAGTTCCTGTTCTCCACGCTCCTCTGGTTCCTGGTCGGGGGCCTGCTGGCCCTCGCCGTCCGCTGGCAGGTGGCCTGGCCGTGGTCCGACGTGCCGATCGTGGGCAAACTCTTCGCCCAGGAGGGCGGCCAGATGTCGCCCGAGTTCTACACCATGCTCTTCACGATGCATGCCTCGGTGATGATCTTCCTGGTGATCATCCCGATCCTCGCGGGTGCCTTCGGCAACTTCCTGATCCCGCTGATGATCGGCGCCGACGACATGGCGTTTCCCACGCTCAACATGCTTTCGTACTGGTTCATGTGGCCGGCCTTCGCCTGCTTCGGGGCAAGCTTCTTCGTGGAGGGCGGGGCGGCCTCGGGCGGCTGGACGAGCTACCCCACGCTCTCGACCAATCCCGCCTCGTCGCCGGCGAGCGGCATGGGCCAGACGCTCTGGCTCCTCGGCCTGACGTTCGTGGGCGTCTCGAGCATGCTCGGCAGCGTGAACTACATGACCACGATCATCCTCATGCGGGCTCCCGGCATGACGATGTTCCGCCTGCCGATGACCATCTGGGCGATGTTCATCACGGCGATCCTGCAGGCGTTCGCCCTCCCGGTGCTCACGGCCGCGGGCTTCATGCAGCTCTCCGACCGGATGCTCGGGACCGGCTTCTTCTCGCCCGAGGGCAACGTCATCAACAATGCGATCGCCGGCGCCGGCGGCGGCCAACCGCTCCTCTGGCAGCACCTCTTCTGGTTCTACAGCCACCCGGCGGTCTACATCATGATCCTGCCGGCGATGGGCATGGTGAGCGACATCCTCACCGTGCACGCCCGCAAGCCGCTGTTCGGCTACCGGCCGATGGTCTACTCGATCGCCGGCATCGCGGGCCTCGGGTTCATCGTCTGGGGCCACCACATGTTCATGTCGGGCATGAACCCCGCCCTCGGCATCACCTTCATGGTCTCGACCATGATGATCGCGCTGCCGAGTGCGGTGAAGACGTTCAACTGGCTGGGCACGCTCTGGGGAGGCCGGATCCAGTTCACCACGTCGATGCTCTTCGCGATCTCGTTCGTCTCGATGTTCATCATCGGCGGCCTCTCGGGCATCTTCATGGCGGCCACGCCGGTCGACATCTTCATCCACGACACCTACTTCATCGTGGCCCACTTCCACTACGTGCTCTTCTGCGGCACCGCGATGGGCGTGTTCGGGGCGATCTACTTCTGGTTCCCGAAGATGTTCGGCCGAACGATGAACGAGTTCTGGGGGAAGGTGCACTTCTTTCTCACGTTCCTGTTCATGAACGGCACGTTCTTTACGATGCACATCCTCGGCGCCGTCGGTTTCCCCCGCCGCCTCGCCGATGCCTACCACTACGAGACGTTCCACCACCTCCAGCCGATGAATGCGTTCATGACCTACTGCGCCATCGGCATGGTGGCCACGCAGGTGATCTTCGCAGCGAACTTCATCTACAGCATGTTCCGCGGGCCGATCGCCGGCCGGAACCCCTGGAACGCCAACACCCTCGAGTGGACCGCGCCGAGCCCGCCGGGCCACGGCAACTTCGACTTCCAGCCGGTGGTCTATCGCGGCCCCTACGAATACTCGGTGCCGGGCGTCGAGAAGGACCACCTGATGCAGACCGATCCGCCGAACGCCGCTGCCGCCGCGGCGGCCGCGGCGGCACACTGAGGAGGCCTCCGCACTTCCGAACCGACGGGCCATAGCCGGCTTCGGGATGGCAGAAGTCTCCTCGCGGGGATATTTCGCACGACCCGGAACGGAGGGGCCAAGCCGCGGCGAGCGAAATCTCCAACGCTCGTCGAGCTTCCGCCAGCCCCTTCGCCTGCCGTCGTGTGATTTGGGTTTGTTGATCAAACATGAGAATTTCCGCCTTGAACCCGACGCACCTCGTCGCCTGCCTGCTGGTGGGTGTGACGGCGGTGCTGTTGTCGTTCGGGGCGCTCGTGACGACGTATGAAGCCGCGATGGCGGTGCCCGACTGGCCCGCGACCTACGGCCACAACATGTTCCTGTTTCCGTTGACCGAGTGGCTCCACGGACCCTGGGACCTGTTCCTCGAGCATGGCCACCGGCTGCTCGGGGCGCTCGCCGGCATCGTGACGCTCGCCCTCGCCGCGGTGGCCTGGGGCGTGAAGGCGCGGCCCGTGGTCCGCTGGCTGGCGGTGGCCGCCGTGGCCCTGGTGGTGCTGCAGGGGGTGCTCGGTGGGGCCCGCGTGCTGCTCGATGACAAGACGGTCGCCAAGGTTCACGCCTGCACCGGGCCGCTCTTCTTCGCCGTCGCCGTTGCGATCGCCACGCTCTCGCGGAGGTCCGCCGACCGGGAGAGCGGCGGCATGGCGCGGCTGCCCGTCGCGCTGCTCGTCGCGGCCTACCTGCAGCTCGTCGCCGGGGCGCAACTCCGGCATCTCGATGCCACGGTCGACCCGGCCACCTTCCGGGGCCTCGTCGGGCTGCACATCCTCGGGGCGGTCGCCGTGACCGTGCTGGCGGTGATGAGCGCCGTGACGCTCGGCGAGAGTGGCTCGACGGCCGCGAGGCGGTGGTCGAAGGGAATCGTGGCGCTCGTGACCGTGCAGATGCTGCTCGGCGCCGGGGCCTGGGTCGCGAACTGGGGGATGCCGTCCGGCATGCTCCCCGAGTCGTGGCAGTGGAGTGAGCCGCTGCGGGCCCGCAGCATCGGCAACGCCGTGGTGGTGACCGGGCACGTCGTACTCGGGATGCTGATCCTCGCGGCGTCGGTGGTGCTCGCGATCCGAGCCGGTGCGGTGGGCGACACTTCCGCGACGCGCGAGGGCCTGGCATCGGGGAGGGCCTTCGCATGACGCCTCCCCCGTTCACCGAGGCGGTCGCGGTGCCGGCGCCGTTCGGCGGAGGCCTCTCGGAGGCATCGGTGCCCGTGGCCCGGGGTGCGTCGTGGGCTGCCGATCTCTCGAGCCTGACGCGGCCGCGGATTGCCGTGATGGTGCTCGCGACGGTCGTCTCCGCCTTCTGGCTCACGGCGGGCCGGCCGCAGAGTTCCGTCGCCATGCTCGTGCTGCTGGCCGGGACCACCCTCGTGGCGGCCAGTTCCAGCATCGCCAACCAGATTCTCGAGCGTCACACCGACCGCGCCATGCCGAGGACCGCGGCGCGGCCCGTCGCGACGGGCCGTCTGGCGGTGCGCGACGCCTGGTGGCTCTCCGCCGCGACGCTCGTGGTCGGGGCGGTGGGTGTCTGGCTGTCCGGAGGACTGGCGGCGGCCGCTGCGGCCGTCGTGACCTGGCTGCTCTATGTGCTCGCTTACACGCCGCTCAAGCGGATCACACCGCTGAACACGGCCGTCGGCGCGGTGGCCGGAGCGCTCCCCGTGGCGATCGGCTGGGCCGCGGCCGGCGGGCCCGAGCGGCTCGCGGCCGGCGACGCCCGTGGCGGCCTGGCGGCGGCGGCGCTGGCGACGGTGCTCTACCTCTGGCAGTTTCCGCATTTCATGGCGATCGCCTGGCTCTATCGCCGGCAGTACGAGGCGGCCGGCCTGAAGATGCTGACCGTCGTCGATCCGTCGGGCCTGCGGGCGGCCGGACAGTCGCTGGCGGCGTCGCTTGCCATGGTGCCGGCGAGCCTCGTCCTCTCGGTCCCCTCGGGCAGCACGCGGCTCTTCCTGGCGGCGGCCGTCGCCTCGATCACGTATGTTCTGGCGGCCACGCGGTTCGCCGTCCGCCGCGACGACGCCTCCGCCCGCATCCTCCTGTTCACCTCCCTCGGCTCCCTGCTCGGCCTGCTCACCGCGGCGGTCGCGTTCGGACGGCCGGCCTGACCTCTCTCGACCCCAGAGCCCCGACATGAACGCACACGCCGCCTCGATCGCCCACGGCAACGACCACGGCCATGCAGGTCACGGCGACCACCACGGCCACCTCACGCTCCAGTACCAGCCCGGCCTGCCGCTCACCCGCGGCAAGCTGATCATGTGGCTGTTCCTCTCGACGGAGATCATGTTCTTCGCCGCGCTCCTGGGCAGCTACGTGGTGCTCCGCTTCGGGGCCCCGGTGTGGCCGAAGCCCCACCACGTGCACCTGAACGAGCCGATCGGAGCCATCAACACGTTCGTCCTCATCTGCTCCAGCGTCACGATCGTGCTGGCGCTCGAGGCCGCGAGGGCGAACAAGGCGAGCCTCGCCAAGGTCTGGATGCTGCTCACGCTCCTGCTGGGTTCGCTCTTCCTCGGCGTGAAGGGCTGGGAGTACTCGGCGAAGTTCTCGCACGGCATCTATCCGGCGATGCCCCACAGCCGAATCTACGAGCGGCCCGATCTCTACTACGGCTCCGCCGTGCGGGCCCGACTCGACGAACTCCGCAAGGTTCCCGTCGGATGGGTGCCGGCGGCGCTTCGGGACCCGGCCGATGCCCAGGCGAAGTCGGGCGACACGGTCGACGTGCTCAAGCGACTGGATGACGCCCCCGCCGACCTTCTCTCCGCCGAGCAGCAGACGGCCCGGTCCCGCCTGCAGCAGGTTCAGAAGATGGTCATGAGCCCCGACCAGCAGGCCTTCGACATGGCGGTGGTCGCCGATCAGGTGATGCCACTGCCCGCCGAGGGCGCCGGCCACGGCCACGGGGCCCACGGCCTCAACGACGCCTTTCCGTGGCTGAAGCTGCCCACGGTGATCCCCGGCGGCAACATGTGGGCCAGCACCTACTTCCTGCTCACCGGCTTCCACGCCATCCACGTGGGCGTCGGCCTGCTCGTGTTCGCGATCATGCTCACCTGGACGCTCAACGCGAAGCGGGCCGGGGCGATCGAGAACATCGGCCTCTACTGGCACTTCGTCGATCTCGTGTGGATCTTCCTGTTCCCGCTCCTTTACCTGTTCTGAGGATCGCCATGTCCGACCACGGCACCCACGGCCCCGTCACCCGCCCCGGGGAGTCGGCCGACGAGACACTGCACCACGCCGCCGAGGCGGCGCATGCCGATCATGGCGACCACCACTCGCACGGCGGGCTCGGCAAGTACGTCCTCGTGTTCCTGGCACTGTGCGGCCTGACCACGATGTCGTTTCTCACCTACTCGCCCGCCTGGCCCTGGCGGGACCAGCCTCAGGTCGGTTGGACGTTCATGATGGCGGTGTCGTGCACCAAGGCCATGCTCGTGATCCTGTTCTTCATGCACGTCTGGTGGGAGGCGAACTGGAAGTACGTGCTCACCATCCCTGCCGCGATGATGGCCCTGTTCCTGGGCATCATGCTGATCCCCGACGTGGGGCTGCGGAACCGCATGGTGTCGCAGGAGCGGGCGCTCCACATGGCCCGGGGCGCCGACGTGAAACTGATGGAGAAGGCATCGACCGAGGGGCCGTTCGCCGAAGCGGCGGCCCACTGATCGATCGGCCCACGGGATGCCCCGCGCGGGCACGGCGAATGTCTGCTCGCGTGAATCGTTCGTGGCCGGCCGGCTTTGACCCGCTGGGGCTCTGCGGGCGAACTCTTCGAGGCTCGTCGATCATCCGCCGTGGCCGGGCTGCCCGGCGATGGTGCATGGGCGGAGTCGGGTGTCTTGTTCTGGGCTTGGCCGGCGGATGCTCGAAGCCGGCGCAGGTCGTCGCTCCGGTCGAGATGCGGCCGGCTCCCGTCGTCGGGGCGGTGAAGGACGACGAGTTCGAGGTCCCAAATCTCGCCGACGTGCCGTTCACGCTCCGCGATCAGACGGGGGCGGAGTTTTCTTCCGAGGCCCTCGAGGGCAGGGTGGTGATCGGGGCGATCTTCTTCGCCAACTGTCCCGGCCCCTGCTTCCGCGAGAACCAGGCGATCGCCGATCTCCTCAGGAAGATCGACGACCCCGATCTCCTCGTCGTGAGCCTCACCTGCGACCCCGTCAACGACACGCCCGAGGTCCTGGCGAAGTACGCCGAGAGGTTCGAGGCCGACCCGAAGCGGTGGAAGTTCCTCACGGGCGACCTGAAGCTCATCGAGCAGGTGGGGCAGAAGGTGTTCCGGCTACCCGTGGAACTCGGCGTGCACTCGGAACGGGGGGTCGTGTTCGACCGCCAGGGCCGTCTCCGAGGCGGCTACCACCTCCTCGATGCCGACAAGCTCGCGCTCCTCGAGAAACTCACGCGCGACGTGCTGGCCGAGAAGGCGGACGCAATGGCCGCGGGGATCGTGCCATGATCGAAACGCTCCTTGCCGAAGCCGCCGTCGCCCCCGGCGTGCATCCCCTGGCCACCACCAACGCGGCGCTCAACTCGGTCGCCACGGTGCTGCTCGTCGCCGGCTGGATCTTCATCAGGCGTGGCAACGTGGCCGCCCACCGGGCCGCGATGGTGGCGGCCTTCGCCACGTCGGCCGTTTTTCTCGCCTGCTATCTCTCCTACCACTACCTCGTGGGCCACGTGCCGTTTCGGGGCGAGGGGATCGTTCGTCCCGTCTACTTCACGATCCTGATCTCGCACATCGTGCTCGCCGTCGCGGTGCCTGCGCTCGCCCTGCAGATGTTCTCCCTGGCCTGGAGGGGCCGCTGGGACGCCCATCGCCGGCTCGGCCGGATCACGCTCCCGATCTGGCTCTATGTGTCGGTCACGGGCGTGGTGATCTACCTGATGCTCTACCACTGGTTTCCCGGGCCCTGACCTCGGGCCTAGAATGGAGTGGAGGCTCGTTCCCATGCGATCCATGCGTTTCCCGACCGCTCTCCGCCGTCTGGCCCTCCCCGTCGCCCTGCTGGCGTTCGTGGTGTGCGGCGAGGCCCTCGGCTGCCCCAACTGCAAGGACGCGGTCGACACGTCCGACCCCGACGGCCTCAACGTGGCGCGGGGCTACTTCTACAGCATCCTGCTGATGCTCGCGATGCCCTTCACGCTCGTCGGCTCGTTCGGCGCCTACGTCTGGCGGGAGATGCGCCGACAGAAGGCTGCGGCGGACTCCGGGGAGGCCGCCGCACCGCGGCACGGGCCGTGACCGACTCCGCGGCCCACGACCCCGTCGCCGCAGAGTCTTCCACGAGTCGGCCTCGCAACTACCTCGCGACCGGGGAACGACGGCGGCTCTACTGGAGTCTGTTTCCCGTCGCCGCCGCCGTGCTGCTGGGGCTCGGCTGGATCGAACGCGTCTGGTTTCCAACGCCTTCCGGCAGCACGCCCGAGGTCGACACCCGCCTCGCGTCGGTGACCGGGCGGCCGCCCGGCCCGGACGAGGTCGTGATCGAGCGGGACTCCGAGCCCCTCGACGGCGGATCGGCAGCCGAACTCTCGGCCTCGAAAGAGTCGCTCGCGCTGGTCCGCGACGCCACGTTCTTCCGCCAAGCCGACGAGGATGCGTGGTTTCAGACCTGGAACACGCTCCGCGAAGGCGGCATGGACGCGCTCCGCCATGCCGCCCCGCGAAAGGTCGGGTTTCGGGAATTGTTCGGGCAGCCGCGGTCGTTCCGCGGACGGCTCGTGTCGATGCGGGGCACGCTCCACCGCCTCGAGGAGGTGACGGCGCCGGCCAACGACTATGGGATCGACCGCTACTGGCAGGGCTGGCTCGAGCCCGAAGGGGGGCCGTCGTCGCCCGTGGTCGTGCAGAGCCTCGCCATTCCCGCCGGGATCCCGACCGGGCTCGCGATCGACGAGCCGGTGCGGGTGACCGGCTATTTCTTCAAGAACTACGCCTACGCCGCGACCGACACCGTTCGCGTCGCCCCGGTGATCATGACGCTCGAGCCGGTGCGCCGGCCCCGTGCCGCGGTCGTGTCCGACGGCGGGCCAGGCTCGACGTTCGTCACGGTCACCATGGTCGCGATCCTGCTGTCGCTGATCGCCGCGATCTGGCTCGGCACCCGTGCGACGCGACGGCCTGCGGTCCTGCCGTCGCACGTGGGCAATCTCGACGAGGCCCTGGCCGATTTCGAGGGGAGTGCGAAGGCGGAGCCCATGACACGACCGGAGGCATGACGATGTCGTTCACGCGAACCCTCTCGGGCCGGCTCTGGCCGGTGCTGGCTGCCTCGTGCTGCATGGCGGTCGCGGGCGTCGCCATGGGCGACGACGCGGCACCGACGCTCGGCGAGTTTCTCGCGACGAAGCAGATCGCTGCCGGTGAGCGGGCGGCCTTCGCCGATGGTGGTCCCTGGACGGCCGACAAGGACCGGCTGCTCGTCCGGGTGCTCGCCCGGCTCCCTGCCCCCGACACCCTCGTCGAGGCCTGGCGCCGCGCCGCGACGCCGGTGGCCGAACGCGGCGGCCCGATGCCGCTCGAAGACCGGCTCGTCGCGATCCGGGGGCGGGCCACGTTCGTCGCCCCGCTCGAGCTTTCGGCCGACCTCGCCGCGCTCGCCGGCAGGCCCGGATACGATCTCGTTCGCTGCGTGGACGACCGGGGGGCGGTGGTCGACGTGGTCGTGCCCCGGGCTCCGCGGGCGTGGCTGAGGTGGGGGCCGATCGACGAGCCGGCGGAGGTCTTCGGCCTGCCGCTCGCCGCGGCCGCCGGCCCCAGGCCCCGAGCCGATGCCGCGGGCGGCAGCCCGTGGCCGGCGACACCACCCGATCTGCTCGTGGCGGCGACAGGGTTGGCGTGGCGGCCGGCGGCCCGGATGCTCGGCGGGCTTGGCATGGACTACGCGCTCTTCGACGACGTCGTCGACGATCGGAAACTCGAGGCGGCCGACGGGCCCGCGTTCTGGTCGGTGCTGGCGGCGGTCCGCGGCACCACCCCGGCGGCGATCGCGAAGGCGGCCGGCGGCGAGACCGACCTGATCCCGCTCATCGATCCGTCGCGGAAGTGGTTCGCGGAGCACCGCGGTGATCCCGTGCTGGTCGCCGGTGTGGCCCGACGGGCGACCAGGATCGCGATCGACGATCCGGCCCGCCGTGTTCGGGTCGGTGCCGACCACTACTGGGAGGTCGAGGTGTTCGTGGACACGCCGCCGATCAGCATCGACGGCCACGTGCAGGACCGCTACCCGGTGGTCTGCTGCGTCCGCGAACTCGCCGACGGGATGCCCACGGGAGAGATGATCAGTGAGCGGGTGCGGGTGCCGGGGTTCGCGTTCAAGCGGTATCGGTATCCGCTGCCCGAGGTGGTGGTCGATGGCCGGGAGGAGGGGCCGCGGGGCGGCCGGCGGTCGGCGCCGCTGCTCGTGGCACCGCGGGCCGAGTGGCAGCCACCGGCGTCGGCGCGGGGGCTCTCCGACGGGCTGTTCTGGGTCTTCGCCGGGATCCTCGGGGCGCTGGCCGCGGTGTTCGCCTTCGGAACGTGGGCCTCGGCCCGAGATGCCCGGCGGGCCGGGAGGCTCCGCCGCGAGTCCATGCCGGATCGGATCGACCTGCCGACCGAGTGACGCGCCCCCCCCTTCGCGCCGCCGCCTCGCTCGCTTCAGATACCGTGCCGGAAACACCCGCCCCCCTCCATCCCACCCCGGAGCCCAGCCATGCGACGTGCGAAGATCGCGATCATCGGAGCCGGCAACGTCGGCGCCACCACCGCCCACTGGTGTGCCGCCGCGGAACTCGGCGACATCGTCCTGCTCGACATTCCCGCCACCGAGGGCATGCCGGCCGGCAAGGCGCTCGACCTCTTCGAGGCCTCGCCCATCGTCGGCTTCGACGCCAAGGTGACCGGCACCACCGACTGGGCCGACACGGCAGGCAGCGACGTGGTGGTGGTGACCGCCGGCATCGCCCGCAAGCCCGGCATGAGCCGCGACGACCTGCTCTCGACCAACGCGAAGATCGTCGGCGACGTGGCCACGAAGATCCGCGAGACGAGCCCGCAGGCCGTCGTGATCGTCGTCTCCAACCCGCTCGACGCCATGGTGCAGCGGACCTTCCAGGTGACGGGCTTCCCCGCCGCTCGCGTGATCGGCCAGGCCGGCATCCTCGACACCGCCCGCTACCGCGCCTTCCTGGCGATGGAACTGGGCGTGAGCGTCGAGGACATCTCGGCCATGCTGCTCGGCGGCCACGGCGACACCATGGTGCCGATCCCGAGCTGCACGAGCGTCGGCGGCATTCCCGTCACGCAGCTCGTGCCGGCTGATCGTCTGGAGAAGATCGTCGAGCGGGCCCGCAATGGCGGGGCCGAGATCGTGGCCCTGCTCAAGACCGGCAGCGCCTACTACGCCCCGGCCGCCGCGACCGCGCAGATGGTCGAGGCGGTGGTGAAGGACAAGAAGCGGCTGGTTCCCTGCGCCGTCTACTGCGACCGGGAGTACGGCGTCGGCGGCTACTTCGTGGGCGTGCCGGTGGTGCTCGGCAGCGGCGGCGTGGAGCGGATCGTGGAGCTCGACCTGTTGCCGGGGGAGCGGGCGGCATTCGACAAGAGCATCGCCGCCGTCAAGGATCTCGTCGCGGCGATGAACCGCCTGACGGGCACGGCCTGACCCGGTCGGGTGCCCTCCTTGTGCGGCTTGCCTGCCTTTCCAGCCGCGGCGGAGCCGCGGCCGTTGGCGTTGCTCCGGCGACGAGGCGTGGGATAGAACCCGCCGTCCAGTCCGCTGATCGCGGGCCGCGACCCCACAGCCTTTCGAGGAGCGACGCATGAGCGGCCGACACGCGAACCGGTCCCGCGGTCACCGAGCCGTCCGGGCCCCGGACCGGGCCGGAACGCCGCGGGCCATCGCGGACTGGACCGGCGGCCTGCCCGTGTTCGTGCCGCAGGGCTACGAGCCCGGCTACGACTACCCGCTGCTCGTCTGGGTATCGGATCCGCTCGGGGATCACGTCGATCTTGCCCGCGTGATGCCGAGGCTGAGCCTGCGAAACTTCGTCGCCGTACGGGCGGCGGGGGGGGCGACGGCCGTCTGGCAGGCGGTCGACCTGGTGGCGGCGCGGCTGAGCATCCATCCGCGCCGGATCTGGCTCGTGGGCTGCGGGTCGGCCGGCACCGAGGCCTTCCGGATCGCCTGCCGCCACCCCGAGTCGTTCGCGGGCGTGGTCTCGCTCGGCGGCGGGTTCCCGCTCGACGAGTCGCTCTTCGGCCGCGTCGATGCCGTCCGCCGCCTCGCGATGCTGCACTGCTGCACCGCCGCCGAGGCGGAGGCGAGCGCGGCGCACACCGACCGCACGCTCCGCCTGTTCCATGCCGCGGGCGCGATGCTTGCGATGCGGATCTACCCCGAAACCAACCGTCTGTCGCGACTGATGCTCGCCGACGTCAACCGCTGGCTCATGGAAGAGACCTGCGGCGCCGCGGCCGGTACCGGAGCGGCGGTCGCGGGGTAGGCCCGCACTCCTTCGCCACGCCGACGTTCCCGGGAAAGGATTCCCATGCGTCAACCACACTACGCCGATCAGGGTTCCGCAGCGGAGCCCCGCATTCTCCCGCTGCCCGCCGTCGCGGGCGTGGCCGTGCGCGACCTCGTCGAGTCGGTGCTCGCCGGCCACGCGGCGCGGACTCCGGCCGCGAGCGCGGTGACCGTCACCGTCGATGTGCCCGCCGCCGCGGTGCTCGGCGGCGACCCGGCCCCGTTTCGCGTCGTCGTCGAGCGGCTCGTGGCATCCGCCTTCGCCGCCGCCTCGGCCCCGCGGCCGCACGGGGAGGGGCCGATCCTCCGCGAGGTCGTGATCACCGCCGTCCAGGGAGCCGACGCCCTCGAACTCGAGATCGCCGACTCGGGGCCCTCCAGCAGTGCCGATGACCGCTGCCCCGCCCACGTCCGCGAGCTCGTCGCACGGTGCGGCGGCAGCCTGCACGTGGCCGCGTGTGCGGAGGGGGGCATCGCGGTCACCGTGCGGGTGCCGCGGCGGGAAGCCCGCCGCCAGGCCGCCTGAATCGGTCCACCCTGCGAGTCATCCCGCGTCCAGAGAGCCCGACATGGATTCCCCCGACACCGTCGCCCCGGAACGACGCCCGCTTCGCGCGGGTCCCGCGCAGGTCATCGCGCTCGGCCTGGTCGCCGCGTCGATCGGCTGGGGAGTTTGGCTGCTCCGTGACCGGCCGACGAACGAGGAGGTGGAACTCCTGCCGGGCACCGTGCTGCCGTCGTCCGAGCTGGCGATCGTCGAGGCGGCCTTCGACCGGGCACAACTCGCCGGCCATCGCACCGAGGACGGCCGTGTCTGGGTGCCCCGCGTCCGGCAGAGCGCCTACATGCGGGCGCTCGTCGATGCCGAGGCGCTGCCTCGCGAGTTCGGCAGCAGCCTGCGGCGGGCGCTCGAGCGAAACAGCCCGTGGCAGAGCCGCGCGGCGCAGGAGGAGATGCTCCGCGTGGCCGTGCAGGAGGAGCTCGCCCACGTGATCTGCTCGATGCCCGGGATCGAGCGGGCGGCCGTGCTCTACGACGTCGAGGACCGGCCGGTGTTCGACGGCAGCCTTGCCGCCGGCCCGGCGCGGACGGCCAGTGTGAACGTCCGCACGCAGCCCGACGTGGAGCTCGAGCCGGCACGCGTGCAGGCGATCAGGGTGCTCGTGGCGGCATCGATCGCCGGGCTCGCGCCCGAGCGGGTCGCGGTCACCGACCTGCGGAGCGGCCGGGTCCACGCCGGGCCGCTGACGGGTGAGCCGGACACGGTGCCGGACGCCTCCACCGACCCTGCGATTGCCGGCCGCATCTCCCTGGAGCGGCACCTTGCGGCGAAGGTCAGGCAGGCGATCTCATTCGTGAAGGGCGTGGTGGTCGACGTCACCATATCCGCGCCGGCCCCGACGGCGCCCGACCTCGGCCCGCCGGCGCACCGGCAGCGGGTCGCCGACGCGAACGCGCCGGCGGAGGTCGCGACCGAGCCTGCACCGCCCGCCCCGAGGCCCGAGTCCGCGACGGAGTCGATCGTGGTGTCGCTCGCCGTGCCCGACACCTGGTACGACGCGGCGCTCGCGGCGGCAGGCCAGCGCGACCCCGCGACCTCGCCCGCCGCGTCGGCCCGCATCGAGGAGGATCGACTTCGCGAGCACGTCCTGCAGTCGCTGCCCCCATCCGCATCCCCCGCCGACCGCCGCGTGTTGATCACCAGGTTCCCCGTGGCGCCGCCGAAGCCCCAGCCGGGCCCGCGGCAGACCGCCGCCACGGCCGCACCGGTGGCTCCCGCGGCGGCCCATGCCCAGGCGCCGGGCAAGCCGAAGACGATCGGCGACTACATCGACGTGACGCTGCAGGCGATCTCCGACGGACGGTTCGGCGACATCCCCCGCGAGGCCTGGATGGTGATCACGGCGAAATGTTCCGCCGTGCTCGCCTACCTCGTGTTTCGCGCGAGTGGTCGTGGCCACGTTTCCGTCGAGTCGGCCCAGCGGGGCCGGCCGTCCGGCCGCAGGATCGACTGGTCGGCCATCGACCACGATGACGACGAGGCCGCGCCGCGGGACGAGCGCCGCCGGATGGCAGCGTGAGGCGCCAGCCCCGATGAACAGAGCCGCCATTCTCCGCGTCGCGGTGCTGCTCGCGGCTGCGGGCCTCGCAGGGCCGCAGACCCCGCTGCGGGCCGCACCCCCGGTGGCCCCGTCGCCCGAAGCGGTCGTCGCCGACGCGGCCGTCATGCCCGCCGCCCACGTCGAAGCGGACCGGTCGGGCGTCACGGAGCGGAGCTCCCCGCTCGGCCCGGTGCCGCTCGCGCCGGTCGCCGGCCCCGCCGCGCCGCCGCGCGCCGCCGCGCCCCGACCCCTGCCCGACTGGCGGCTTCTCGCGGCGCTCGGTGCGGCGTTCGCGGCGGTCGCCGCGTATCGCGTCGTCGGTCAGCGGCGTCCGGCCGCGCTGCCTCCGGATGTCTTCGAACTGCTCGGCGAGGCGTCGCTCGGCGGACAGCAGTCGGTTCGCGTGGTCCGATTCGGTCCCCGCACGCTGCTCGTGGCCGTGTCGGCGGCGGGCGTGCGGACGCTTGCGGAGGTGACCGATGCCCAGGTGACCGAGCGGATCGTCTCGGCCTGCCACGGCGCCGACAACGGGCGTGGCGTTGCCGCTCGCGGAGCACGTCGGGTCCAGGCCGGTCGCGGATCTCCGGAGGCCCGACCGTGAACCGCGTCGTCGCCCTGCTCGCCGTCGTCCTCCTCGTCGCGGTGTCGTCGGCCCGGCCCGCGGCAGCCGACGACATCCAAGCGCCGCTTCGTTCCGTCGCCACCTCCGACGTGGCGGAGGCCGCCGCGCAGGCCGCCTCCGGCGGTCGGCCTGCATCGTCGCCGCCGCCGTCGTGGCCCGTCCCGGTCTCGGCCGGCACGCTCGAGGCCCTGATCCCATCGATGCTCATGTTCGGCGTCGTGAGCCTCGCGCCGGCGGTGCTCCTGATGACGACCTGCTTCGTGCGGATGTCGGTGGTGCTCGCGCTCGTGCGGCAGGGCCTCGGCGCCCCGCAGATCCCCTCGAACCAGGTCGTCGCGGCCCTGGCGATCTTCCTCTCGGCGCTCGTGATGTGGCCGGTGTGGACGCAGGCGTGGCGGGACGGCATCGAGCCCTGCCGCCGCGGCGAGATCGCGACCGCCGAGGCGCTCGACCGCGGCTCGCTCCCGATCCGTCGCTGGATGGCCGCCCAGATCGAGCAGGCCGGCAACCGCGACACCATGCTCATGTTTCTCGCCCGGCACCCCGACGGCCCGAAGCAGCCGTCGACCTACGACGAGGTGCCCGTCGAGGCGCTCCTGCCGGCGTTCCTCGTGAGCGAACTGGAGACGGCCTTCACGATCGGCTTCCGGATGCTTCTGCCGTTCCTGGTGCTCGACCTGCTCGTCGCGACGCTGGTGGTGGGCACCGGGCTGGTGATGCTTCCGCCATCGCTCGTCTCGCTGCCGCTGAAGCTGCTGGTGTTCGTCTCCGCGGACGGCTGGTCGCTCGTGGTCCGCACGCTCCTCGACAGCGTCCAGTCGCTGCCCACCTGACCGCCGGAGCCGCCGACCGTGTCCGACCAGCATCTCGTCGAGATCGTGCGTCACGCCCTGATCGCGGGGCTGGTCGTGCTGCTGCCGGTGCTGGTCGTCGGGCTCGTGGTCGGGGCGGTGACCGGCCTGGTGCAGGCGGCCAGCGGCATCCACGAGCCGATCGTGGGCTTCGTGCCGAAGCTCGTCGCCATGGCGGCGGCGGCGGTCGTCTCGCTGCCGTGGATGGTGGAGCGCCTCGCCGAACTTCTCCGCGAGACGGTGGCAGGGCCCTGAGCCGAGTCCGCTCCCGACACACCCCGGAACCCAACGGCGATGGACTGGTCGTGGACGCATCTCGCGAGCCCCGAGCGCGCCGTGGTGGCGGCGGCCGTGGTCGCCCGTCTCGTCGCCGTGATCGTGGTCGGCGGGCTGCCGCTCACCTCGGGCACGAGCGTGCCCGTGCGCGGCGCGGCGGTGCTCGCCCTCGCGCTGGCGGTCTGGCCCGCGGCGTCGGCCGCGGCGCCCGCGGCCGATCCGGCCGCCGTGGTCGCGGTGATCGCGGGCGAGGCGGTGGTCGGTCTGGGCATCGGTGTGGCCGTGGCCGCGATCTTCGCCGCCGCAGCCTGGGCCGGCACGCTGCTCGGGAGCGTGAGCGGCCTGAGCTGGGCAGACGACTTCACTCCGGAGGGCGATCCGCAGTCCGCCGGCATGGCGCGGCTCGCGTGGTGGCTCGGCCTGGCGGGATTCCTGGCGACGGGAGGCCACGTGCACCTCGTGGCGGGGCTCATCGACTCCTTCCGTTCGCTGCCGGTCGGCGTGGCAGGCAGCGCCGGCTGCTTCGCGGACCTGGCGTCGACGGTCGCCGAGGCGCCGGCCACGGGGCTCGCCCTGGCCCTCACGCTCGCCGGTCCCGCGGTGGCGGCGGTGCTCGCCTTCCACATCGCCGCGACGATCGCGGTGCGGGTCGGCCGCGTCGACCCCGGCCAGGGGCTGTTTCAGTCGCTGGCGTCGCTCGTGCTGCTCGCGGCGGTCTGCGTGGCCGCCGACGCCTGGATCGGCGGATTTGCCACGCTCGTCCACGGCCCGCTGGAGCGGTGTCTCGTCGACATCCGCCCCTGATCCCGCGCCTGTCCGCATGGAGCCCGACCGATGGCCGACGACTCGGATCGAGTGATCCCCGCCACGCCTCGGCGTCGCGAGGCCGCTCGTCGCGCCGGGGCGATGCCGACGGCGGCCCTGCCGGCGTGGGCCGCGATGGCCGGAACGGCGGCGCTGCTCCTGCCCGCGTGGGCGACGGCTACGACCACGGCCGCCACCGAACTGCTCCGCGGGTCGATCGCCGCCGCCGGCCGGCCGTCGACCGACGCGTCGGCACTGCTCGCGGCGGTGCCGGCCGTCGCCCTGCCCACCGTGGCGGTGGTGCTCGCGGCGGCCGCGGCCGGGCTGGCGGTGCGGCTGGTCCTCGACGGCGCGTCGTGGAATCCCGGTCGGGCCGTGCCGTCGTGGCGGAGGATCGACCCCATGGCAGGGCTCGCCCGCATCTTCTCGGGACGCACCCTGACCAGCGCGGCCGGGGCGGGCCTGGGGCTGGTGCTGATCGCCGCCGTCGTCGCGTTCTCGATCCCGCCGCTTCTCGCCGTCACCGATCCGATCGCCGCCGCCGCCGCGGCGTGGCGGGCCGTCGCCTCGATGGTGGCGGCAGGCGGCGTGGTGGCCGTGGCCTCATGGCTCGCGATCCGGCGCCGGTTCGAGCACCGCATCCGCATGACGCCGCAGGAGTTCGCCGAGGAGGCCCGCAGCGCGCAGGCCGATCCGAAGGTCAGGCTCCTCCGGCAGCAGCGGGGGCCGCGTCAGTCGACCGCCGGCGCCGCGTAGCCGTGGCGGTCGAGGAAGCCGCGGCAGCGGGCCGAGATCTCGGCCACCAGCCTGGGGTCGTGCCGGTAGGTGTTGGTGCGATACCTCCGCATCGACTCCGCCTGTCGCACGAGAGCGGGCCGCACCCGATCGAACCCGCCGAGGCCGAGCCGCTCGTAGACCTCCTCCATCGTCGCCACCGGGTCGGCTACGAGCCGCTCGTACCGCACCTCGAAGAGCCGGTCGGGGCCGAGCGCCGCCCGGTCGCGTTCGAAGGCCCGGTGCATCTCCTCGAAGGCGGCGAACACGTAGCTCTCGAGCGCCTCGCCGCGATCGACCTGCAGCGACTGCACGTCGTGCAGTGACCGCCAGAGCCGGAGCGTGGAGGGAATCACGACGAACGGGTCGCGGACGACGTGCAGGAACCGCGACTCGGGGAACATCTCCGCGAGCACGCCCACCCGCGCCGTGTGGGGCGGGCTCTTGAGCACCGGCCGCCGCGGATCGCGGACCGCCAGCATTCCGAGAAACCGCCGCAACGCCCGCTTCCAACGGTCGATCTCCTCCGGCGGCAGGCGGGTGAGGTCGAGCGCCTCAGGGCGGTCGGGGCTCGTCGCCGGAAACGCGATGCGGCGATAGCAGGACGGAGCCCCCATGTTCATCAGCGCGAACTCGTCCTCCTGCGGACGGTCCCATCCGGCCGCGACGTCGTCCATCGGCCGCTTCGACGGGATCATCCAGGAGAGCGCCCTGGTGAGCGTGTCCTCGGTGAGCAGGAAGTGGCCGGGGGCGAAGCACTCGTAGGTGTTGGGGCAGCAGAATCGCTCGTCGAGCATCGCGAGTTCGTGCAGCAGCGTGGTGCCGCTTCGCCAGTGGCCCACGATGAACAGCGGCGCAGGGGTGGAGGGGCGGTCGCGAAGCTGACGGCGAAACCGTGCATCGGAGAGCGCTCCCAGCAGCGAGTTGAAGCCCGACATCGCCGAGACGGTCGCCGCCAGTCCGAGCTTCGTGAGCCCGATGCGGCCGCCATGCTCCCGGACGAGCCCGAACCAGACGCCGGCGGGCATGCCATGCCAGAACCTCGGGCTCCACCAGGGGTAGGCGTGGAAGTCCCGCGCTGCGGCCCGCGGGGCGGTGGTGGGTGAGTCGGGCACGGGCAGGCGATCCGCGGAGGTCTCGGTGGCGCGACGTCGGGGCGGTCGCGTCCCGGCGGGCCTTCATGGTAGCGATCGCCGAGTCATCGCCGCGAACGGGCCTCGCCCCCGGCGATCCTGCGGGCCGATCCGCCCGCGGCGAGCACGTCGGTCATTGCGGAGGCGAGGGGCCCGATGGCCGACGAACCGGTGCCGCGGAACCGCTCGGTGCCGGCGGAATCGAGGATGATCACGGTCGGGAAGGCCCGGACCGCGTAGTGTTCGCAGTCGGTGGCGTGCCGGTCGGCATCGACCGCGACACAGACGTAGCGGCGGGACATTGCCACGATTCGCGGATCGCCGGCGACCGCCTTGACGAGGTCGCCGCTCCAGTGGCACCACGAGGCCCGGAAGACGACGAGCATCGGCAGCCCCGCCTCGGCGGCCTTCCGGCCAGCGGCCTCGAGATCATCGACGTACTCGATCGCGGCGGCCGCCGGCGCGTGGGCCGGTGATTCGGCGATGAGCCCCGCTCGCGATCCGCCCGCAGCCGTCGCCCACCAGGCGGAGTCGGCGCCGCCTGCGGCCTGTTCGTCGCGAACGCTGCAGCCGGAGGCGGCGGCCGCGGCGGCGAGCAGGAGGGCGGCGGGTCGATGGCGGCGAGAATGCACGGCGAAACCTCGTGGAAACCACGGTAGGTAGGGCCGGCCGACCGCCGTCACAAGACGGGTTCTGGCAAGACCGGCAAGGCCGGCGGTCGGCGGCGGCGGGGCGGGCGACGGGCGGCCTGTCGCGACCCCGCCCGGTCCGCTACCGTCCCCGCCCGCCCTCGGCCGAGTCCGCGTGATCAGGCCCCCTTTCACGACCGCGACCTGCATGGTCGTCGCGACTCTCGTCGCGGCGAGCGGATCGGGGTGCAGGCTCGTGCAGCGAAGCGGGCCGGTGGCGCCGGAACTCGCCGAGGCCCGCCGGCTCAGCAACGAGGGGCTCTCCGCTGCGGATCGCAGCGATCTCGTGCGGGCGGAGGGCCTGCTCGAGCGGGCCGTGAAGAGCTGTCCGGCCGATGTCGACGCGCGCCGCCACTACGCGGAGGTGCTCTGGAAACGCGGCGAGCGGATGGAGGCCGTCAATCAGATCAACGCGGCGCTGCGGCTCTCGCCGGCGGATGCCGGGCTCTGCGTGGCTGGTGGCGAGATGCATCTGGAGATGGGGCTCTTCGACGACGCCGATCGGCTCGCCCGGGAGGCGGTGCGGCTGGCGCCTGGCACCGCGGCAGCCTGGCACCTCCGTGGCCGCGTCTCGCTGGCCCGCGGCCAGGCGGAGGCGGCGCTCGCCGACTTTCATCGGGCGCTCGCCATCGACGGGGCCGACCGGGGCGTGCTCATGGATACCGCCGAGGCCTATCGGCGGCTCGACCGTCCGCAGCGGGCGCTGGCCACGCTCGCCGTACTCGGGGAGACCTACGGTCCCGACCAGACGCCAGCCGACGTCCTGGTGATGGAAGGGCTCGCCCAGGAGGCACTGGGGCGACCGGCGGAGGCGATCGAGAGCTACCGCACCGCGGTCGCCAAGGGGAATGCGCCGGCCGACGCGACGGCCCGGCTCGCCGCTCTGGAGCAGCCGAGCGTCGCGGCCGCCCCCCCGCTCACTCCCCGCTCGTCGTCCGTCCGGTGAGCAGGTCGAAGGCGGCGATCGAGGGCACCAGGAGCGCGGCGGTGCCGAAGCCGTAGGCCGCGAGCACCACGAGAAACACCTGCAGGCTGCTCCCCTGCAGGAAGCCGGTGATCGCCACGAACGTGAGCGCCGGGAGGATCGCCGACGCCCAGCCGACCGCCGGCGACGGGTTGCGGGCCGAGAGCGCCGCGTAGAGCCCCACCGCGCCCCCCACGATGGCGGCGAGGAACGGCGCCAGCTGGAGCTCGAAGCTGCCGCCGAAGGCCACCATGATCCGCATCGTCGTGGCCACGCCGACGAACAGGAAGGCCACGATGCCCAGCGCGACCGCGATGGCCCGCCGCGAGGTCGGGTGCGAGAGGCCCGCGTAGACGCCGAGCACGGTCACGAAGAAGGTGAGCACCGCGAGGCCGAGGCAGAGGTAGGCGGCATGCTCCCACGTGGCGATGCCGGCCGGCACCAGCCCCAGGCAGAGTGCCTGCGGCAGGATCACGAGCTCCGCCGCCGAGCCGAGCACCCCGAGCAGCTTGCCCCAGACGAACTCCCGCGGCTCGAGGTCGCTCACGAGGAGCAGGTCGAACGTGCCGCGGTCGCGCTCCGAGGTCACGCTCGTCACCGCGAGCGCCGCGATCGTGAGCAGGCTCGCGAGCACCGTGGGCACGATCGCGACCGCGACGGCGATCCGGTCGGGAGCCGCAGCCCGCATTTCGGCCGCCACGCCGGCCACGGCGGCCACGAACGACAGCAACCATGCCAGCCGCACCACGATCATCGCCCGGCCGTGGGCGCGGGTGCGGATCTCCCGCCAGAGCACGGGGTTGGCCCAGACCTCACGGGGCTCGGTTGGCGTGCCCGCCGACGTCGCCGGTGTCGGCCGCATCGGCACCGTGGTGTTCCACCGTCGCACGCCCGCCACGGCCCACCCCGTGGCGAATGCCGCGATCGCGCCGCAGACGGCCACGAAGGGCAGGGGAAACGGCGCCTCCGGGGCAAGGGATGCGAACAGCGCCCGCACCGGCGACACCCAGACGGCGGTCGCCGGGTCCCGGGCGGTCGCCGCCGCCTCGCCGACCGCGAGCCAGCCGACCATGGCGAACGAGGTGATCGCGAGCGCCTGGAATGTGGTGTCACGCCAGAAGGCGATGGCATTGCCGAGCGCCGCGGCCGCCGCGGCCGCCGCGGCCGTCACGAGGAACATCCGCGCGAGCTGGGCCGGCGTGACGCCGCCAAAGGTGCCGGCGATGGCGAACACCGGCACCGCGGCGACCAGCAGGAGCGCCACCCGGACGAGGCTGCCGGCGAGCTTGCCGACCACGAGCTGCGGGTCCCCGAGACGGCTGACGAGGAGCAGTTCCAGCGTCCGCCGGTCCTTCTCCACGCCCACGGCGATCACCCCCGCGAGCGCTGCGGCCAGCATCGCCAGCGCCAGCTGCAGCGGGGCGAGGATCCGCAGCAGCGTGCCGCCGAACCGGGCGGCGTCACCGACGGTGGCGATGGCCTGCGTGCCGGTCACCACCAGCCAGCAGGTGGCGATGATCCCCAGCAGAGTCCCGGCGTAGACGGCGCGGGCCACGAACAGCCCGCGGGTCCGGGGGACGACCAGCACCTCGCGTTCGCCGACCGCTCCCAGGAACATCCGTCTCCGGCCCGGAGGCCGGCCCATGGAAATCGATGGAACCCGCCGATAGAGTAGCGTTTGGAAGGGGTCTCGGGACCGGCCACCACGAAATCATCCCAGGAGAGTTCGAGCATGGGTTACGGCTTCACGTCTCTGTTTCGCCGCGGCATTCTCGTTGCCGCAGCAGTCGCGGCCGTCTGCGGCGGTGTCGCGCGGGCGCAGTTCTCTGCGCAGGCGCTCATCGGCAACGCGGTCTCCGACGACTCGCTCGACAAGGAGATCAACAACGCGATCGCGCGATTCCGCGACCGCGACATCGACGGCTGCCGGGCGATCCTCGAGCGGGCCAAGAGCAACAATCCGAAGCTGCCGCCGCCGGGCGTGATGATGTCGACGCTCTGGCTGGCCGTGAGCCAGCTCGGCCCCGCCCGCGAGGAGCTCGAGAACGCCGCGGTGAAGTTCCCCGCCGATCCGGAGTCGTACCTCAAGCTCGGCGACCTCGCGTTCGGCGAGGGGCGGATCACCGACGCCTCGGTCCTCTTTGAGAAGGCCAACGGCCTCACGGCTGCCTTCAACGAGAACCCGAAGCGGAAGCGCGACTTCGACATCCGTTGCGAGGCCGGCACCGCCGCCGTCGCCGAGCGGAGGCGGCAGTGGGATGCGGCCGAGAAGCATCTCGCCAAGTGGATCGAGCTCGATCCCGACAACGCCGGCTCCCGCCTGCGGATGGGCAACGTCCTCTTCCAGCTCGGCAAGGAGCAGGAGGCCCTCGCGCAGTTCAAGGAGGCGAAGAAGATCGACAAGAACGCCCCGCTGCCCGAGCTGGCCATGGCCCAGCGGAACGACGAGGCCAAGAAGCGCGACGCCGCCAAGAAGTGGATCCAGGATGCGATCAAGGCCGCGCCGTCCGACCCGGCGGTGCAGCTCTTCGCCGCCCGCTGGTACCTGCAGCAGGGCGACTTCGATGCCGCGAAGGCTGCGGCCGA
>CAIKWU010000122.1 GCA_903831155.1 uncultured Planctomycetaceae bacterium
CAAGCCACACGGAGTTTCAGCGGGAGTGCCTCGCCGATCTGGAGCCCGCTCTGGGGCAGCTCGGCGTCCGGCTCGTGACCCGGAAGGGCGAGGCGGTGGCGATGCTCGAGCGGCTGCGGGCCGAGACGGGCTTTGGCGTGCTCGTCGCCCACGAGGAGACCGGTACCGGCGTGACGTATGCCCGCGATCGCCGCGTGCGGCGCTGGGCCCGCGAGGCGGGCGTGGAGTTCGTTGAACTGCCGCAGACCGGCGTGGTTCGCAGGCTCGCCTCGCGGAACGGCTGGAACCGGATCTGGGAGGAGCGGATGGAGTCGTCGCAGGCCGTCGTCCCGCGGAGCACGGGCCGCGGCGGGCTGGATGCGATCCGGCGGCTCGACTCCGCCGGCATCCTCGGCTGCCGCGATCTCGGCCTGCCCGCCGAGTCGAGGGATCGGCAGCGGGGCGGCGAGCAGGCAGCGGTGGACGTGATCGACGACTTTCTCGCTCGGCGCGGCCGCCACTACTCCGGCGGCATCAGCAGCCCGCTCTCGGCCGCCTCCAGCTGCTCGCGGCTGAGCCCGTATCTGGCGTTCGGGGCGATCTCCATGCGGCGGGTCTGGCAGGTGAGCGAGGCGCGGCGGCTGGAGGTGGCTGCGGCGGCGTCGTTGACCACCCATCCCAGGGAGCGGGCGGAGCTCAAGGCCTGGCAGCGGAGCCTGAAGGCGATGCAATCGCGGCTGCACTGGCACTGCCACTTCATGCAGAAGCTCGAGGACGAGCCGGCCATCGAGGCCTGCAACATGCTGCGGGCCGCCGACGGCCTGCGGGAAAGAGAGATCTCGGCGGAGCGGCTGGCCGCGTGGCAGGCGGGACGCACCGGCTACCCGCTCGTCGACGCCTGCATGCGCAGCCTCCTGGCCACCGGCTGGCTCACCTTCCGGATGCGGTCGCTGCTCGTGTCGTTCGCGAGCTACTCGCTCTGGCTCCACTGGCGGCCGACGGGGCTCCACCTCGCGCGGCACTTCCTCGACTTCGAGCCCGGGATCCACTGGTCGCAGATGCAGATGCAAAGCGGCACGACCGGCATCAACACGCTGCGAATCTACAACCCCACGAAGCAGGCGATCGACCAGGATCCGCGGGGCATCTTCATCCGCCGCTGGCTGCCGGAACTCGCCGGCGTGCCCGCGGCCCACGTGCACATGCCGTGGACCATGCCGCACGACACCCAGATCGCCGCCGGCTGCGTGATCGGCCGCGACTATCCGCCGCCCGTCGTCGACCATGCGGCGGCAGTGCGGGAGGCGAAGCGGCGGCTGGCCGCGGTGCGAAACGGCGATGAAGCCCGCGCGGAGGCCCGTTCGGTGGCGCAGCGGCACGGCAGCCGCAAGGATCGCCGCGGGGCGATGCAGCAGGATCCGGTCCGCCGCCGACTGGCGGTCAGGCACCGTGACGGCGGTGGCGAGGTGCCTCGCGCCGACCGGCAGACGTTGCTGCCCTTCGATGAAGGCGAGACACTGGACCGGCGGCCTGGCGACTGAGCATGAGCCGGCGAAGCGGCACTCACCCCGCCAAGGGCTTCCCGGAGAACGGCGCACGCCCGGAGTCGCCCACGTGCTCCCCGTTCACCGCGCGGAGGATTTTGCGGGCCAGGTTCGCCGCGCCGACGATGCGGCCCTCGGTGTAGTCGTCGAGCCCGTATCCCAGACGCTGCTCCCGCTCCCGCTGGTGCTGGATGGCCTCGTGGCAGAGGGCGGCGATCCGGGCGAGCGTGTTCTGATCGGCAAGGCGGCGCATGGCATACTCCCGGGGAGGATCTCCCCTGGAACTTTAGGCCGCCGGCCGGGAACGACCACGTCGGCCGCGGCTATTGGTAGTCTCTGCGGCATGACGAGCCCCGCCGCCCGAACGATCGTGATCGCCGAGGACAGCCGCGTGCCGGCGATGATCCTCAAGCGGGCGCTCGAGTCGCGGGGCCATGCCGTGCACTGGGGAGCCAACGGAGCCCTCGCCCTCGCGCTCGTTCGCGAGCACCGGCCGGCGATCCTGATCTCCGACGTCGAGATGCCGGAGATGGACGGCCACGCCCTCTGCCGGGCCGTGAAGTCGGATGCCGAACTCCGGCAGATTCCCGTGCTGATGCTCACCTCGCTCGCGGCCACGAGCGACATCCTCGCCGGGCTCCGCGAGGGGGCCGACGCCTACGTCACGAAGCCCTACGAGCCCGAGCACATCCTCGACCGCATCGACCACCTGCTCGCCCAGGACCCCGCCGCCGACCGGCCGGGCGAGCCGCTCGAACTCGACTACGGCGGCGAGCGGCTGCGGCTCGACGTCTCGCGTCGGCAGCTGCTGAACCTCCTGCTCTCCACCTACGAGAACATTCTGCAGCAGAACTCGAAGCTCGCGGCGATGCACCGCGAGCTCGGAGAGGCGAACCGTCAGGTTGAGGAGAGCCTGCGGAAGACCCGCGAGCTGCTCTACAAGGTTTTTCCGCGGCAGATCGCTGACGAGCTCGCCGACACCGGCCAGAGCGAACCGCGGCACTTCGAGGCGGTGACGGTGCTGTTCACCGACTTCGTCGGTTTCACGAAGACGGCCGAGGCGATGTCGCCCCGGCAGCTGATCGCCGACCTCGACCGCTACTTTCTCCGCTTCGACCAGCTGCTCGCCGACTGCGGCATGGAGAAGCTCAAGACGATCGGCGACGCCTACATGGCCGCTGCCGGCGTGCCCGAGCCCAGGGGCTCGCATGCGATCGATGCAGCCCTCTTCGCCCTCGGTCTCCGCGAGGCGGTGGCGGCCATCGGCCGCGAGCAGCAGGCCGCGGGCCTGCCCTTCTTCCCGATCCGGATCGGCCTCCACACCGGGCCGCTCGTGGCGGGGGTGATCGGCCAGCAGCGGTTCCTCTACGACCTCTGGGGCGACACGGTCAACACGGCCAGCCGCATGGAGAGCAAGGGCGAACCGGGGCGGATCAACATCTCGGCCACGACGCACGCCCTGCTCCAGCCCTGGTTCGAGTGCACGCCGCGGGGCCGCGTTGAAGTGAAGGGCAAGGGCGAGGTGGAGATGTTCTTCCTCGACCGGCTCAGGCCGGAGTTCAGCGGCGACCCTGCCGGCACGGTCGCGAACGAGCCTCTTCAGGCGGCTCGCGAGTCGCTTCGCGGCGCACCGACCGCCTGACGGGCGGCCTGCTGGGAGTCGGCGGGCGACACGTCTCCCCGGCGACATTCCCCCCGTCGGATGGGCCGTTCGCGAGGCGTGGCAACGCACGTCTGCCCGATTCGTCCCTGCCCGTGCCCGATTCGTCCCTTTTTCGGTCCGGCTCCTATGCGAAGCTCGCGCGCGCGTGAATCATGCATTCGAGGGCAACGGTCATCCGAGGAGATTCGAGCGATGAAATCGACCCGCCACGGCATGGCGATGGCCGCGGTCTTCATGATGGCCCTGGGCGGAGCCGCCGAGGCCGTGGTGATCGACTCGACGACCGGAACTGGAAACACCTCCGCTCCGGCCGACGACCCCGGCTGGGCCAACGTGGGCGTGCTGGGGATCGGCACCGGCGTCTACCTCGGCAACAACTGGGTGCTGACGGCCGCACACGTCGGTGGCGGCAGCATCGTGCTCAACGGCGGCACCTATGCGATGCTCGCCGGCTCGGGCACGACCCTCACGAACAACGGCGCCCCCGGGAAGTCGGCGACGACCGACCTGTACATGTTCCAGCTGGCGTCCACGCCGCCGGGGCTGTCCGGCATCACGATCGCGTCGTCCACCATCAACACCAGTGCGGCGGTGACGATGATCGGCTCCGGCCGCGACCGCGGTGCCTTCACCGAGTGGAGCGTGAACCAGGGCACGACGCCATGGACGTGGACGGAGGTGTCGTCGGGCGGCAATGCCGCCGGCTACAAGACGCTCTCGACCCGCGCCATGCGGTGGGGCACCAACAACGTCAGCGCCTCGGCGGTCTGGGTCGACGACGGCTTCGGCGACACCTTCATGCTCGCCACCACGTTCAACGACCTCGGCCCGCCGTCCAGCGAGGCGCAGGCCGCCTACGGCGATTCGGGCGGCGGCGTGTTTCGCAAGAACGGCTCGACGTGGGAACTCGCCGGCACGATCCTCACGGTGGCCGGCTATTCGGGACAACCCGACCCCGGTGCCAATGCCATCTACGGCGACGCGACCTACGCCGCCGATCTCTCGTACTACCGCTCGCAGATCGTGACGATCGTGCCGGAGCCTGCGTCGCTCACCGCGATCGCCCTGGTCGCGGCCGCCGGATTCTCGATCACGAGAGCAGGCCGCTCACCACGTGGCCGTGGACGTCGGTGAGCCGGAACTGGCGGCCCTGGTAGCGGTAGGTGAGCCGCGTGTGGTCGATGCCGGCCAGGTGCATGAGCGTCGCCTGCATGTCGTGCACGTGGACCGGATCGGCGGTGATGTTCCAGGCGTAGTCGTCCGTGGCCCCGTGCACGTGGCCCCGCTTCACGCCGCCGCCGGCGAGCCACCATGAAAACGCCTTGCCGAAGTGGTCGCGGCCCTTGGGCTTGTCCGGGTCGCCCTGGCCGAACGGCGTGCGGCCGAACTCGCCCCCCCAGACCACGAGCGTGTCGTCGAGCAGGCCGCGGTCCTTGAGGTCCTCGACGAGCGCCGCCGACGGGCCGTCGGTGTCGCGACACTGGATCTCGAGTTGCGTGAACAGGTTCTGGTGCTGATCCCAGCCGGAATGCATCAACTGCACGAATCGCGTACCCCGCTCGAGCAGCCGCCGGGCGACGAGGCAGTTGTGGGCGAAGGTCCCCTGCTTGTGGACATCGGGCCCGTAGCGGTCGAGGACGTGCCGCGGCTCGTCGGAGAAGTTGACCAGATCGGGCACGCTCGACTGCATGCGGAAGGCCATCTCGTACTGCGAGATCCGCGTCTCGATCTCCGGATCGCCGACGGCGGCGAAGTGCTCGGCGTTCATCCGGGCCAGCCCGTCGAGGAGCGACCGCTTCGCCGCCCGGCTCATGCCGTCGGGGTCGGCGAGGTAGGGAACCGGCGCGCCGGCGTTGCGGAACTTCACCCCCTGGAACCGGCTCGGCAGGAAGCCGCTGCCCCAGTAGTAGTCGAAGAACAGCTGCCCGCAGGTCTTCCCGGCGTCGGACGACGTCATCACCACGAACGCCGGCAGGTCGTCGGTTTCGCAGCCGAGTCCGTAGGCCAGCCAGGCGCCCATGCTCGGCCGGCCGGGCACCTGCGCCCCGCTCATGAAGAACGTGACGCCGGGTGCGTGGTTCACCGCCTCGCTCTGCAGGCTGCGGACGAGGCACAGGTCGTCGGCCAGCGAGCCCATCCGCGGGATCAGCTCGCTCATCTCGATCCCTGAGCGGCCGTAGCGGCGAAACGGCCTGATCGGCGACACGACCGGCCACTTCGCATAGCCGCTCGACATCGTCGAGAGCCGCGTGCTGCCGCGGACGCTCGCCGGGATTTCCTCGCCGCCGCGCGCGATGAGCGTCGGCTTCGGGTCGAACAGGTCGACGTGGCTGGGGCCGCCCCCCTGCCAGAGCATCACGATCCGCCGCGCCTTCGGCGGGTGGTGCGGCAGCCCCGGCAGGCCACCGCTGGCGGCGGGCACCGAGGCTTCGGTCTCGCGGGCGAGCAGCGAGGCGAGGGCCGCCGGCCCGACGCCGAGGGCCGCGGCGCCGAGCAGCTGGCGGCGGGTGAGCCCGGCCGCGTGCGCGGCGACGTCAGGGGCAACGCGGTCACTCACGGGTCAGCGCCTCGTCGAGATTGAGGATCCCGAGGCACACGACCGTGAGGGCGGCGTGCTCCAGCGGATCGATGGCAGGATCCCGGGGCCACTCCCCGATCGAGAGCAGCTTCTCCGCCGCGGCCGGGTCGTCGCGGCAGGCCGACCGCTGGCCCTCGTGGATCAGCCGCAGGGCCGCGAGGTCGCTGGCGGAGGGCCGCCGCCCGAGCACCCGTCGAAAGGCGTGCGTGATCCGGCCATCGCGGTCGGCCGCCGCCTTCACGCTCGCCTCGGCGAGCACCCTGGCGGCCTCGACCCAGGTGGGGTCGTTGAGCGTCACGAGCGCGTGGAGCGGCGTGCAGGTGCGACTCCCCCGCACCGTGCAGGTCTGCCGGTTGGCCGCGTCGAACATGTTGGCCGGGCTCACCGTTCGCCGCCAGAACGTGTACAGGCTGCGGCGGTAGAGGTCGGTGCCGCGGGACGCCGGATAGGTGAAGTCGCGCTCCTTGGTGATCGCCAGCGATTCCCAGATCGCGTCGGGCTGGTAGGGATACACGGGCGGTCCGCCGATCCGCGTGTCGAGCAGGCCGGCGGCCGAGAGGGCCCCGTCGCGGAGCACCATCGACGGCATGCGGAACCGCGCCGCCCGCCCGTGGAGACGGTTCTCGGGGTCTTTGGCGAGGTGCTCAGGCGTGACGCGGCTCGCCTGCCGGTAGGTGGCGGTCGTCACGAGCAGCCGATGCATCGCCTTCTGGCTCCAGCCGCGCTCGCGAAACTCCACCGCCAGCCAGTCGAGCAGCGGCCCGTGGATCGGATACTCGCTCTGCACGCCGAGGTCTTCGGCCGTCTTCACGAGGCCGACGCCGAAGAAGTGCTGCCACATCCGGTTGACCTGCACGCGGGCCGTGAGCGGATGCTCGGGAAGGAACAGCCAGCGGGCGAGGCCGAGGCGGTTTCGCGGCAGGTCCGCCGGCAGGGGCGGCAGGGCGGCGGGCGTCGCGAAGGCGACCGGGTCGCCCTGGGGCGAGAGATAGTCGCCGCGATCGAGCAGCCGCGTCTCCCGGGGCTGGGCGTCGCTCATCACCATCACCCGCGGAATCCGGTCGCCCTTGAAGTCTTCGTAGGCGGCCCGGGCCGCGTCGTGGGCCTTCACCTGCGGAAGCTCCTTGATGACCGCCGCCTTCACCTGGCCGTCGAAGAACTGCCGCAGCTTCCGCTCGATCTGCTTCTTCTCGTCTGCGGTGCGGTCCTTCTCGGGCTTGCGGAGCAGCGGGGTGAGGTCCCGCGGCAGGCCGTCGCCGTCGGCCGGCTCGCCGTCGGCGTAGAGGCCCTTCCGCCACGCCGCGTAGGCGGCGTCGATCACCGCCCGCGACTCCTTCTCGCCGGCCTTCATCGCCGCCTCCAGCTCCGCAAGCCGCTTCGCATCGGCGGCGCTCGGCAGTTCGAGCACCGGTGGGGCCACCCGGATCCGCGCCGAGAAGCGGGTCGGCATGCCGGATTCGGGCACGCGGTTGAAGGCGTCGAGGAGCGCGTAGTACTCGTGCCGCGTGAGCGGATCGTATTTGTGGTCGTGGCACTGGCAGCAGGCCATCGTGATGGCGAGCCAGGTGGTGCACGTGGTGTCGACGCGGTCGAAGAGGTTGTTGAACCGCTGCTCCTCCGGGATCGCGCCCCCCTCGCCGTTGAGGAGGTGGTTGCGGTTGAAGCCGCTCGCGATCTTCTGGTCGGCCGTGGCGTCCGGCAGCAGGTCGCCGGCGAGCTGCTCGATGGAGAAGCGGTCGAACGGCATGTCGTCGTTGAGGGCCTTCACCACCCAGTCCCGCCAGATCCACTGCCAGGTGTCGCCATCCTGCTGAAAGCCGTTGGAGTCGGCGTAGCGGGCGGCGTCGAGCCACGGCAGCGCCATCCGCTCCCCGTAGTGCGGGCTCGCCAGGAGCCGGTCGACGGCCCGCTCGTAGGCGTCGGCCGCGTCGTCGGCCACGAAGGCGTCGATCTCCTCGGGGGTGGGCGGGACGCCCACGAGATCGGCATGCAGTCGGCGGAGCAACGTGGTGCGATCGGCCTCCGGCGAGGGTTCCAGGCCCGCGGCCTCGAGCTTCGCCAGCACGAACGTGTCCACCTCGTTGCGGGGCCAGTCGGCCGTGCGCACCGCGGGCGGCGTCGGTCGCACGGGTGCGACGAACGCCCAGTGGGGCTCGTAGGCGGCGCCCTCGCGGATCCAGCGTTCGAGCGTCGCCCGCTGCTCGTCGGTGAGGCGTCGGTTGGAGTCGGGGGGCGGCATCGCGACGTCGGGATCGGTCGAGTGGATCCGCTCGAGGAGCGCACTCGCCCCCGGCTCCCCTGGCACGATGGCCCGGGCGGCGACGGCCGCCTCGCGGACGTCGAGCCGCAGGTCGGCCTCCCGTTTGGCGGGATCCTGCCCGTGGCAGTAGAGGCAGTTCTCGGCCAGGATCGGGCGGATGTCGCGGTTGAAGTCGACCGGCGACGCGGCGGCGCAGGCGGCCACCCAGCCGGCGGCGATCGCCGCTGCTCCACGCCGGACCCCGCGCATGACTGGCCGAGGACGCATGAACCAATCCTAGCACCGCCGCGCCGGCCGCCGGAATGCGGAAGTCCCTGCACCTGGCGCAACAAACCGGTCCGCTCACCAGGTGCGTGAGTCGCCCGGCAGAACGGTGCGGCGATGCCCGTGGGCCGTGCCGGCCGGGCCTCCGCCCGCCCGGGCCATGGCACGCTCGTTCGGTCGCGTGGCTCGAGCGGGACGCCTTCCACGGCTCGCGGACGTTCGCGTGGCTCGGGACTGCCTTCGCCCCGTCGCCGGACGTTCGAGGATGCCGACTGCGCTTTGCCGGGCACCGATCTGCCGAAGGCGGATTGGTGGGAGAGTGTTCAGGGGCTCGGTCGCAGGCTCTGCAGCCAGGCGACGAGGTCGCGGAGCTCGCGGCGGGTGAGCTTGCCCGCGAGGTCGGCGGGCATCGAGCTTGGGCCGCTCGCCCGCTCGTCGACGGAGGCGGCCGCGATCGCCTGCGACTTCCCGTCGGGGAGCTTGAGCGTGATGGTGTCGGCCGTCTCCGCCACGACGATCCCCGAGAACGTCAGGCCCTCGTCGGTCACGATCACCGTGGTCGCGTAGCCGTCGGCGACGCGGGCGTTGGGATGCACGACCGCCTCGAGCAGGGTGCGGGCGTCGCGGATGGCGGCGATGCCGTCGAGCTTCGGGCCCACGTCGCCCCCCGTGCCCTCGGCCTGGTGGCAGCGAACGCACGACACCTCCTCCTTCGCGAAGAACACCTGACGGCCCCGGGAGACGTCGCCGCCGGCGAGCACGTCGTGCCAGGCGTCGAGCGAATCGCCAGGATCATCGGCGACGGGCTTCTCTCCCAGCCGCGCCCTTGCGGCCTCGCCCACCTCGAGGGCGATCGTGGGATCGAGCGAGCCCTCGCGGAGGCGGGCCACGAGGCCCGCGATGGCCTCCGTGGCCGCCGGCACCGAGATGCCGGCGAGCAGATCGACGGCCTGCTGCCGCTCGGCCACGTCGGGACCGCCGCACGCCGACACGAGGTCGGGCACGATCGCCTCGGTCGGCCGCTCGGCGACGCGAATGCGGCGCGACGCCATCCGCACGAGCGGCTCCCGATCGGCGAGCAGGCGGTCGGCGAGGTCGAGGGCCTCCGGATCGTCGGCTGCGAGGAGCGCGTCGAGCGCCCGGGCGCGGGAGGCCGCCGACATCGCCGCGTCGGTCGACCAGGCCCGCAGGAGCCGCGCCACGTCGGCCACGCCGAGGCGGCTGGCCGCCGCCAGGAACGCCGACCGCGACTCCTCGTCGAGCGCGGCGGCGCCGGGCGACACGAGCCGCTCCATCGCGGCGGCGACGGCATCGCGGGCGGGAGCCGCCTCGCGGGCCGCGGCGCGCGGCAGCCATACGCCGGTGACGCGGTTCACCCGGGGCGGATCGGCCCAGCTGCCGAGTGCCTCGATCGCCTCGCGCCGCGCCTCGGGCGACGCATCGCCGCGGGCCACCACGGCGAGCAGCGACTCCGCCGCCTCACGGCTGCCGACCTGCTCTGCGGCGGAGATTGCCCGTCGCAGGAAGGCGTCGGCGGCGGGGCCGTCGGCCGCGCGGGCGGCGAGCGCGGGCAGGAGCGGGTCGAGCGCGAGATCGTGGATCGCGCGGGCGGCCTCGGTGGCCACGGCCTCGCTGGCGTCGTGGAGCAGCGCGGCGAGCCGGCCGTCGCGGAGCTGCCGCAGGGCCACGCAGGTCACGAGCCTGACCTCGGGTGTGTCGTGGGCCACGAGCGCGTCGAGGTCGCCGGGGCTGGCGGCATCGGCGATCGCCATGGCCACCGCATGGCGGATCACGCGATCCTGCGCGGCGGGCGACTCGGCGAGCCCGCGGATCGCCGCCATCACGTCGGCCTCGTCGCCGTCGCGGCGGCCGAGCCGGCCGAGGCTCGTGGCGGCGGTGGCCACCACATGAAGATCGGGATCGGTGAGCCGCGCAGCGAGCGTGCGGCGGACGTCGCCGCGGCAGGCGAGGTCGGGCGGGCAGTCGCCGAGGCCGCGGGCCGCGACGAGCCGCAGGCCGGGCGAGTCGTCGGCCGCGGCTGCCACGAGCGGC
>CAIKWU010000123.1 GCA_903831155.1 uncultured Planctomycetaceae bacterium
CTGCGTCGAGATGCCCATCTTGCTCATCACCTTGAGCAGGCCCTTCGACGCCGCCTTGACGAAGTTCTTGTGGAGCTTCTCCCGGGGATAGTCGCCGGCGATGATCTTCTCCGCCTGCATCTGGTCGATCGTGGCGAAGGCGAGATACGGATTCACGGCACCGGCGCCGTAGCCAGTGAGCAGGGCGAACTGCTGCACCTCGCGGGCCTCGCCCGTCTCGACGACGAGGCCGCACCGGGTGCGGCTCCCCTCACGGACGAGATGGTGGTGCACGCCGCCCGTCGCCAGCAGCGACGGCACGGCCGCCTGCTCGCGGCACACGCCACGGTCGGAGAGCACGATGATCGTCGCGCCGGCCCGGATGGCGGCCGACGCCTCAGCGCGAAGCGCCTCGAGCCGCTTCCGCATGCCGGCCGCACCCTCGGCCGCCGGAAAGAGCAGCGAGAGCGTCGCGGCCTTCAGGCCCGGCTGATTCAGGCCTTTGATGCGGGCACACTCGGCGTTGGTGATCACCGGCGTCTCCAGCCGCAGAAGCCGGGCCTGCTCGGGTGACGAGTCGAGCAGGTTCCCCTCGCAGCCGATCGTGGTGATCATCGACGTGATGATCTCCTCACGGATCGCGTCGAGCGGCGGATTGGTGACCTGGGCGAAGAGCTGCTTGAAGTAGTTGGAGAGCAGCTGCGGCCGGTCGGAAAGCACGGCCAGCGGCGTGTCGTTGCCCATCGAGCCGATCGGCTCGGCACCATCGGTGGCCATGGGCGCGAGGATCACCTTCAGGTCCTCGAGCGTGAAACCGAAGTTCCGCTGGAGCTCGACGAGGCTCGAGTGTTCACCGGCCACGCCGGCGGCCCGCCATGGATCGACGGCGTGCGCATGGGCATCGACCGCGCCCTTGGCCAGCAACTCCGAGGGCTCGACCGCGCGGCTCTTGGTCACCTCGTCGGCGTGGGCCGGGTCGGCGATGGCGTCGAGCCGCACCTGGTTGCCCGCCACCCATTCCCGCCACGGCTTGGCGGTGGCGAGCTTCCGCTTGATCTCGTCGTCCTCGACGATCCGGCCTTCCTTGGTGTCGACCAGAAACATCCGGCCGGGCCGCAGCCGCCCCTTGCGGACGACCTCGCCGGCCGGGAGTTGCAGCACACCCGCTTCGCTCGCCATCACCACGAGGCCGTCCTTCATCTGCCACCACCGGCCGGGACGCAGGCCGTTGCGGTCGAGCGTGGCGCCGATCCGGACGCCGTCGGTGAAGGCGAGCGCCGCCGGGCCGTCCCACGGCTCCATCAGGCAGGCCTGGAACTCGTAGTAGGCCTTGAGGTCGTCGGCCATGCTCTCGTGGCCGCTCCAGGGCTCCGGAATCAGCATGCTCACCGCCTCCTCGACCGGCCGGCCGGCGAGCACCAGCAGTTCGAGCACGTTGTCGAAGGTGGCCGAATCGCTGCCCCCCTCGCGGATCACCGGCTTGATCTTGTCGAGATCGGGGCCGAACACCGGATGGGCCAGCATGCTCTCGCGGGCGTGCATCCAGTTGGTGTTGCCGCGGACGGTGTTGATCTCGCCGTTGTGGGCGATGTAACGGAAGGGGTGGGCGAGGTCCCAGGTCGGGAAGGTGTTGGTGCTGTACCGCTGGTGCACGAGTGCCAGGGCGCTGGTCATCCGCGGGTCGGAGAGGTCGGTGTAGTACTTGCTCACCTGATCCGCGAGCAGCAGGCCCTTGTAGACCAGCGTTTTCGAGGAGAGCGAGCAGACGTAGCAGAAGGCCTGCTCGACGAGGCCCTGCCTGCCGATCTCGATTCCGAACCGCTTGCGGGCCACGAACAGCTTCCACTCGAAGTGGTCGCGGGCCACCTTCTTGCCGCGGGCGATGAAGGCCTGACGGACGACCGGTTCGACCTCGCGGGCCGTGCCGCCGATCGAGCGGTTGTCGGTGGGCACATTCCGCCAGCCGAGAAACTCGAGACCCTCCTCGCGGACCACCTTCTCGAAGAACTGCTCCGCGGTCTCACGGTCTCCCTCCGACGGCGGCAGGAAGACATTCCCCACGGCCCAGTCGCCGGCGGCCGGCAGTTTGATGCCCGCCTGCGGGGCGGCGGCCGCGAAGAACTCGTGCGGCGTCTGCATGAGGATGCCGGCGCCGTCTCCCGTCAGCGGGTCGCACCCGCAGGCGCCGCGGTGAGTGAGGTTCTCGAGCACCTCGAGCGCCTTGCGGACGATCTCGTGGCTCTTCACGCCGTGCATGTTGACCACGAACCCCACGCCGCACGCATCGTGCTCGTTGGCGGGGTCGTAGAGGCCCTGCGGGGCGGGGAGACCGGGCTTGATGGGGCTGCCGGGGTGTCGCGTCATGGCGATGCTCGTGCGTGCTGCGAAGGAAACGTGGCTGGTGAAGATCCCGCGCCACTCGGCTGCGGGCCTGGAATCTCAGGGTGCTGTGGTCGCCGCCGCGGTGACCGCGTCGATGTCGTGGGCATGGCCGCGGAGCAGTTCGACGAACCGCTGTGCCGTGGGTGCCAGCGGCTTGCCGCGAGCGTGGATGATCCCGAGCGGCCGCACGACCTCGTCCCCTGCGAGGCGGACCATCGAGAGCGTGCCGGCGGCCAGTTCACGGCCCACGGTCGGCTCGGGGAGCAGGGCAACGCCCGCGTCGATCTCCACGGCCCGCTTGATCGTCTCGATGTTGTCGAACTCCATCACGATCGCCGGCTCGGCGCCGACCGCGGCGAGGGATCGGTCGAGTTCGTGGCGGATCACGAGATCGCTGTCGAAGGCGACCATCCGCTGGCCGTGAAGCTCGTCGAGCGACACCTGCACGCGACCCGCGAAAGCGTTACCCGGAGCGCAGACGAGCACCATCGGCTCCTCCCGCCACGGCTCGGCCTCGATCGCCCGGCTGCTCCGCGGGTAGCTCACGATCCCGATGTCGGCCTGGCCCTGCTCGACCGACTCGAGCACCCGGTCGGGATGGAGGTATTCGAGCCGCACGTTGGCCTTGGGATGACGGCTCATGAACTCCTGCACGTAGCGGCTCATGTGATGCAGGCCCACGGAATAGATCGCGGCCACCCGCACCCGGCCCGCGACCTCTTCGTGGAGGGTGCGAACCTGATCTTCAAGCGCATCGTAGGCGGCGATGATCTTTCGGCAGCCCTCATAGAACGCCTGCCCCTCACGAGTCGGCGCCGGCGGCCGCGTCGAGCGGTCGATCAGGCGGACTCCGAGGTGCGCCTCGAGCTGGCCCACCACCTGGCTGGCCGACGACTGCGAAACGCCGTTCTCGGCCGCGGCCTTGGAGAAGCTGCGTCGGGAGACGATGTCGCAGAAGATTTTCAGAGACTTCAGGTTCACCGGAGTCCGCGAAGCCGCGGCCCGAAAACGAGATTCCGCCTCGTCCCTGATTACCAAAACGAATGCTGCCGCCGTGCATCATTCGGATAACCAATGCAGGATAGCCGGCCGCTGAAGGCCGTCAAGCGGCTTGCCCTGCTTCTCAGCTGGTTGCCAACCTGCGGCAACGTGGCGAGAAGTCCGCTCTCAACTCGCCAGTCAACCCAAGTTTCCCAGGCCGGATTCCCTGCACGATCGGCATATCCGGACCCGATTTTGATAGTGGACCTCCATGCGCGTCTCCGGCCTCCTCCACCGAGCCATGCTCTTGGTCTGCTTCCTGCAGCCCGCCTGGTGCCGCGCCGCGCCGGAGCCCGGCGAGGCCTGGGAAGAGGCTGCCGAAGTGACCGAGCCGGTGGTCGAGGAAGCGGGGTATCTCCAAGACGCGATCCCTTTCGAGGACCCGGCCCAGGAAGCCCTCGTGCAGGATCTCGTCGATCAGGCCGTAGCAGCCCGACTCGCCGGCATCCCCCACCCCCGATACATCCCAGCCACCGACCTGGCGCCCCCGAAAGGCCTTCTGTTCCTGAAGACCGACCCGCGGTGGGGTGAGTTTCCCTTCGGCATGGCCCTCGGCGGATACATGCAACTCCGCTGGTTCGAGTTTGCCCGAGACGCCACGTCGTGGACCGACAACGCCTCGATCACGCGGCCGATCAACAACATCAACACGTTCAACATCAACCGCTTTCTGCTCTCATTCCACGGTCACGTCGTCGACGAGCGGCTGATCTACAACTTCGCCCTCTTCGGCACCACCAACGTGGGCGTGCGGTCGGGCGTGGTGCCGATCGGCCTGGCAGGCTGGAAGTTCAGCGAGGCGGCCACCGTCGGCGGCGGGGTGACGCCCGTACCCGGCACCCGCGAATGGATCGAGGCGACCCAATGGACGGTGGGCATCGATCGCAGCATGGCCAACACCTTCTTTCGCCCCGGCTTCAGTCCAGGGGCCGCGGCCATGGGATCCCTCTTCGACCGCACGGTGCTGTATCAGGCGGGCGTCTGGAATGCGATCGACGGCGGCACCACCGGCGTGCTTCGCCGCGGCACGTCGATGGCCTGGGCCGGCAACACCTGGTGGGAGCCGTTCGGCCCGTTCGGCCTCGGCGTGTCCGACATGGAGCACCACGACGAACCGGTCGTGCGGCTGGGCACCAGCGGCGTCTACGCCCTCACCACCGCCCTCCCGATCCAGGGCAGCAATCCCGAAGACACGATCGTGCGGCTCTCCGACGGCACCCCCATCGCGGAGCGAGATGCGCTCGGCCCCAACTCGCTCCTCGAGCAGTATCTCTACCAGCTCGCCTCGGTGGATGCGGCCTGGAAGTACCGCGGCGTGGGGCTCGCCTTCGAGTACTACTTCCGCCTGCTCGACAACTTCTCCGGCGAGGGCACCTTCGAGCGGTCAAGTATCTTCGAC
>CAIKWU010000124.1 GCA_903831155.1 uncultured Planctomycetaceae bacterium
GAACGCCGCCGTCATCGCGGCTGCCCCGTCGGTGGTTCGACGGTCACGATCACCCGTTCGTAGCGGGTCAGCGGCGGCGTGCCGGCGTCGGTGACGGCCAGGATCACGTGCGCGGTGCCGGCCCGGCCGAACTTCACGGGGGCCACGAAGGTGGCCTCCGCCCGGTCGGCGTTCTCGATCACCAGCGGGCGGGCTGAGCGGCCGCTCGAAAAAGTGAACGTGCCGGGCTCCGGGTAATGCATCCAGCGGTAGGTGAGCGTGTCGCCGTCGGGATCCGACGAGCCCGCGGCGCTGAGGGCGAGGCGGCCGCCCGGCTTCACGGTGAGTTCCCTCGTGTGGCCGAGCTTCGGCACCGGCGGATGGTTGGCGTCGGCGTAGGCAGGCGTCACGGTCCAGTCCATCCGCGCGCTGAAGTCGTTTTGAAACTCCCGCCGCCACCGCCAGACGGTGCACCAGTTGTCGGTGTGCCAGCGGCCGTCGCTGCCCTGCACCTCGTCCACGGCGTCGGTCCAGAAGGGCCGCGTCTCCCGTTCGAGATGCCACTTCCGCAGCGGCGGGCAGGCCATCTCGTAGCGTCCGCCCCAGCCGCCCCAATCGGGATGCTCGGGGTCGGCGAGCCCGGTGGCGATGAGATTGAAGAAGCTCGGTGTGTCTCCCTCCATCATGAAGGCCACGGGAGGGTACTCGGCCCCCAAGGGGCCCTTGCACCGCACGTGCTCGTCGAGCCAGGGCTGCGACACGAGGCTGAAGTCGCCCCCCACGAACCTGCCGTGCAGTTCGTCGCCGGCGATGCCCGTCCAGGTGGCGTAGTGGTAGCCGCCGAGCGGATGAAAGCCGGGGCTGGCCACGTAGAAGAGGTCGGGGAACGTCCGTCGCAGCCACGGGCCGCTGTCGTCCTGGTCGGAGATCGTGGAGACGCGAAGCTTCTTCACGAACCGATCGACCGCCTCGGGTGTGCGCGTCGCCCGCACCTTCCACAGGGCCTGCGCCAGGCAGTTGGGGCCGCCCCAAATGGAGACCCAGACCGGCCGAGGGTCGTCCGCATCGACGACCTCGATGATTCGCTCCGAGCCCGGCGAGTCGTGGTCGGCGCCGACGCCGGTCATGCCGTAACGGGGGACGCCGGCGCGGATCAGCGACCGGAGGCGGTCGCCCGTCGGAAAGCCCTTTTCGTGGACTTCGAGCGTGTCGCGGACCTTTCCGTAGGCCGTCACGATCGCCTCGATCCGCTGCGGTGCCGTGCGGTCGGGAAGATGAACCGAGGTGGTGGCGATCAGGGCCTCGGTGTCCCACTGGTTGGTGTAGACGAGAAATCGCACCAGCGACATCGCGTCGTCGGGCTCATTCTCGATGTCGGTGAGCACGATCACCCTGGGGCGCTCGGCGGCGGCCAGCGGCGGCGCGTCCAGCGGTGCCAGCCTGCAGGCCGACAGGAGCACAAGAAGCCGAACGGAGAGGGCGACAGGGTTCGTCATCAGAGCCGCAGACATGAACGCAGATTCCCGCAGCAGGCGTGCGCAAATAGTGAGTCGCCCATGCAGCACGCGACGTTGACGCCACCGCACGATCGCGGCATCATTGATGCATGTGATGGGGGGAGTGTCCCGGACGATAATTCGGGATTCTACCAGTTCGCAACCGGGGGAGTGATTTGATGTTCAGCCAGGTCTGTGTCAGCCGAGCCGGCGCGACGTCGCGTCGCGGCTTCACGCTCGTGGAACTCCTGGTGGTGATCGCGATCATCGCCACGCTCATCGGCTTGCTCTTGCCGGCGGTGCAGAGCGCCCGCGAAGCGGCCCGGCGGTCGTCGTGTCAGAACAACCTCAAGCAGATCGGGCTGGCGTGCCTGAGCTACGAATCGGCGAAGCGGATCTACCCGTACGGCAACGCGCTCATCCTGGCCGCCGCAAGCCCCGTTCCGAAGGGAACAACCGCCAGCGGCAATCTGGGCAGCGGCTGGACGCTGGAGGTCATGCCATATTCCGAGAACACGCAGCTCAAGGATCTCTACAAGCCGAATATGAACATCGAGGCCAACGACCCCGCGATCAAGCAGCTCCGCGAGACGCCGGTGCCGATGTATGCCTGTCCGTCCGACTTCCCGATGCAGCTCGCGGTGCCGTCGGCCACCTGGACGAACCAGTACTGGCCGGGCTCGTATCGCGCCAACGCCGGCCGCGGGAACGGGTCTGTCACCTGGTATCTCTGGGAGGATCTTCCGCCGCCGTACCAGGCCAGCACCTCGACCGCGAACTCGGGTGGCACGCCGGTGCATGCCGGATGGCGAGGGCCGATGCACGCGGTCCGCCAGGATCCGACGACCCGACGCATCGACGAAACCTTCGCCCTGCACTCCGAGAAGATCAAGGCGATCACGGATGGCCTTTCGAAGACCCTGCTCGTGGCGGAGTCGACCAATCGCAACACGGCTCCGGCGAACGGCAACACGGAGTGGGGTCGTCGGTCGTTCTGGGCGTTCTCCTGGGGCAACTTCACCTCGTCGCAGACGACACCGCAGGATCGCACGCTGCTCGGCGACTACGGGAAGTGCACCGCCATCCCCGATGGCGCCGAGCCGAACACGGGCACGAGCCTGCGGGCCTGCATGTCGGGCTGGTACAGCCTGCATCCGGGCGGCATGAACGGCGTGATGTGCGACGGCTCCGTCCAGTTCACGGAGTTCAGCATCGACAAGCAGACGTTTGCCGTGATGGGCAGCATCGCCGACGGCGGCGTGTACTGATCGGCCCCGAGCCTGGTGAACGTGCGGCGATCGGGTGCAACCCGGATCACTCGAGCGGTCCCGAGACCGGTGCGAGGGTTGGGGCGTGGAGAACGCGGCGGCCGTCCACCCAGGCGGAGAGTCCCGCCTTGCGGCCGTACTGCGTGCCGTCGCGATCCCAGATGATCGTGAGGTCGTGGCCGTGGTAGCGGACGCCCTCGAGGCAGAACCAGTCCCACGCGTCGCCGGGCAGGAGGGGGTGGATCTCGAGCACGTCGTCGTCGCGGGGCACCAGCCCCACGAGACCCGCGATCACGAGGTCGGCGAACGTGGAGTGGTTGTACCACCGGCTCCGCGGGTCGCGGCCCTTGAGCCAGGCGCCGGTCGTCTCGTCAAGGTACTCGCCGAGATAGATCTCGCCGTCGTAGCGATGGCAGCGGACGTAGGTGAGCAGCGCATCGAGGTAGTCGGCCTTCGTGACGGCGTCCTGCGGGGGGCCGCGGAGCAGGTTCGCGAGTGCGGTGAGCGTCTGCGAGGTGGCGAACGGCCAGACGGCGCCGTCCCACTCGCAGGTGCCGACGCCGTGCGAGCGGAACGCCGGATGCCGCCGTTCGGCGGTCGTGATCCCGAACGGTGCCCGAAAGCCGCGGTCGTCGCGGATCTGCCGCCAGGCCGCTTCGTAGCCCTGCCCTGCCGGCGGCAGGGAGAAGTACCAGGGGATGAAGCCGATCGCCTCGCGGACGCCGGCGAACGAACCGTCCTCGCGAACGACCTCGAAGAACTCATCCTGGGGATTCCAGAGGGTCGCCAGGAGTTTGTCTCGCAGCGTCTCCCCTTCCGTCGCGAACGCCTCGGCCTCGGGGATACGGCCGCCATGCTGGGCGATGGCGGCCAGCGCCAGTGCGCTGCCGGCCATGTAGGAGTTGAGCGTCGGCCGGATGTTCTTCGCCTGGCGGCCGCCGCTGATCGACTCCTCCATCGCGTCGCGAACGTCGTATTGCCAGAACAGGCCGTCGGGCCGGCCTCGCTCCGCGGCCCACTGCCGGTGATCCGCCGTGAGCGCGTCGAGCCGGTCGCTCGCGAAGGCGAGGTCGCCGGTCACCAGCGCCCGCTGCCAGACGGCGTGCGGCAGCCACTGGCTGTATTTGTGGAGCCGTTCCCGTTGCGGGGCATCGAGCCAGTAGTCCACGGCCTGATCGATGAACTGCGGATCGCGGAGCCAGCGGCCCTCCATGAGCTGGTGGCCGAGGGCGGAGCTGACGGGCTGCGGCCGGGTGATGAACTCGGTGAACACCCAGCGGCCCGACTCGTCGCGGCGCAGGTGCTTTCGCAGGCACCACCAGCGAAAGTGCCAGAGCTGCACGAGGTCGGCGTCGGGGCAGTCGAATCGCGGCACGTTCGCCTGGAGCCAGGCGGCGGCTTCGGCGTTGGGAACGGCATTGACGACGTCTTCGGGGTCGAGGCGGTTGAACTCGGCGGCGTACGCGGCGAGTGTGGCAGGAGCGATGAGCGCGGAGCTGGCGCCGTCGCGGGCGGCGGGAGCCGCCAGGGCCGCAAGACCTTCGATCCGCTCGTCGGCCACGTCGCCATGCAGGACGAATCGCATCGAGAGCCGCAGTTTCCCGCGCGGAGCAAGCGTGATCGCCCCCGGCTCGCCCTGCGCATAGGTTCTCGTGCCGAAGTGGTTGGCGAGCAGCCAGCCGGAGTCGCGGGCGTGGAAGAAGGGCTGTCGAGGATTGCCCGGGCCATTGATCACGGTCACGCCGCACCGCGTGCCCGCGACGGTGCCGGTGGCGTCGCACCACTCGCCCTGCCGGCCGAACACGCCTTTCTCGTCGCGGCCGCCATGGCTGGCGAGATACCGGCCGCCGCCCTTCGGGCTGAGTTCCTTCGCGAGCCGGATGCCGAAGCCCATCTCCTGCACGTCGGCGAAGGTCACGCCGGCGTCGCCGGCCGTCAGTTCGGCGTCCCAGGTGACGACCCGGACGACCTGGTCGAATGCCCGGCCGTCGGCGATCGTGATGGTCGATCGCTCCCGGCAGATCACCGGCGCGGCCGGCGTGTCCGCGGCGGCGCTCAGGTAGTCCACCGACGCGGTGAACGACGCCGCACCGTCGCGTACGGCAGGCCTACCCTCGAAGCCCATGAATCGCACCGCCGCCTTGTGCCGCCAGGGGTCGTGGCCCGAAAGGTCGCTGAAGCAGAGCATCAGTCCCGGATGCATGGTCGGATGATCCGGCGGATCGATCCCCGGCCGCGGCGGACAGGGGCGCGTCACCACCACGCCGGAGGGCGTGCGGAGATCGCGGAGCGACGGCCGTCCGATCGCCGGATCGGCAAACACGTAGTCGGCCACCGGGTCGCCCGCCTCGGTCGTGATCGCGAGGCGGTCGTCGCGGTGGTCGATGGCCAGATCGGCGGCCGCAGGCCGCCGGGCGGCGGCGAGGAGCAAGACGAAGGCCACCAGCCTGCGGATCATTCGACCTCGACCTCATAGAGTTGGGCCACGCCGCTGCGGTCGCTCGTGAAGACCACCCGCGACCCGTCGGGCGAGAACGAGGGGTGGGGATGCGTGTGCTGCGGCGCGTGCACCCGGATCGGACCGTCATCATACGGGCAGTGGTCGGTGTTCCAGTGGTCGCCGGCATTGCTCGACAGGCTCTCGGCGAGGGCCGCCGCCGGTGCGTCCGGCCCTGCCGACGGGTCGAAGGTGAACAGGCCGCGATCCGGAAACGTGGTGTCGGCGACGCAGGAGCGGCCGTCGCGGCGGACCATCGGATGCCAGGCGGGGAAGTTGGTCACGCGGCGGGTCGCGCCGGTGTCGACGTCGATGCCGATCATCCCGTGCGGCCAGATCACCGAGATGATCTCGTTGCGGCCGTCCACTGCGGACCGGGGCATCCAGGTCTCGTGCACCACCCACTCCCGCCGCGAAAGGTCGCGGCGGTAGGCCAGGCGGTGGCCGCTGCCGTTGCGGCGGACCACGTGGATCCGGTCGCTGTAGCGGCCCGCGAACCGAATCAGCTCCGGGTCGTCGGGATGCACCTCGGGATGGCCGATCGAATCGTGTTCGCAGACCACCGACACCGCGCCGGAAGACGTGTCGATGGCGTGGAGCCGCGCCGTGCCCCCCATGCTCACCGGCACGATCCACCAGCGGTCGTCGCGGGAGAGCGAGGTCGTGCCCATGGCGTCGCCGACCATGCCCGGCGGAATCATCGGCACGTCGCCGAAGTCGGCGAGCTGCTCCTCCCGGAAGCCCGGCTCGGTGGACACCCGCCACGCCCCGCAGCCGGCGGTGAAGTAGATCCACCGCCCGTCGTGCGACGGGTGCACGCTCCACTCGTTGAGGTCGCCGCGATCGGTGAGCTGCACGAGCCGTCCGCTCGGCCGTTCCTCCACGAAGATCGCCGCACGTCCGTCGCGGTGCGACACGAAGGCGAGCCAGCGCATCGAGTCGTCGTAGGCGGGGAGATAATAGAAGGGATGATGGTGGATCGACGGGTGCGTCGTCACCTGCCGCACGATGCGGCCGGTGACCGCGTCGGCGAACGTTCGTGACTCAGGCGGGAGTGCGCGGCCCTTCATCGGCGAACTGGCGGTGTCAGGCCGTGACAGCCTGCGACCTCCGCCGTCGTGGCTGCACCACCGCGGGTGCCGCTTCGGCCTTCACCGGGCACTTCATGCCCACCGCCTCGAGCCCCTGGCGGATGCGGGCCAGGTCGTCGGCCGACAGAGGCCGGACGGGACGCCGGAAGGTGGGGCTGGGGAACTTTCCCAGCAGCCAGCGGGCCGCCTTCATCCGCTGATGGGCTCCGCATCCCGGCTCGCCGAACGCGTAGACGATCCGCGCGAGCGGCGCGACGAGGTCGCCCGCCTTGCGGGCCCGCGCCAGATCGCCGTCGAGCGCCGCGTGCACCACTTCGACCATCAGTTCCGGCACGAAGCCCGCGAAGCCGATCAGCGCGCCGTCGGCACCTTCCAGGAGCGACGCCAGCAGGAACTCATCGTGGCAGGTGGTGATCGAGACGTGCGGCGCGGCCGCCTTGAGCTGCTCGTAGTCCCACCGCCACCGCGCCATGTCGCGGGTGCCCATCTTGATCATCACGACCTCGGGCAGCTTCACCATCTCCAGCATCTCGGGGAGCGTGTAGCCGGCCTTCGTCCACGCGGGGTACTGATGGACGATGATCGGAACACCGCCCCCCTGGGCGACGTCGTCGATGAAGCCGACGGCGGTGGCCGCCGAGCGGCCGAACCGCAGCCAGTGGTGCGGCGGCATGAGCAGGATGGCGTCGGCGCCCGCCTCTCGGGCGGCGATGGCATGATCGATCGCTTCGTGGCTCCCCTCGGCCGACACGCCCGTGATCGCCTTCACGGCCCGACCCGTCGCCGCGTTGGCCTCGCGGACGGCGGCGGCCACGATCTCCATCACCCGGACCCGCTCGGCGAGCCGCAGCGACATGATCTCGCCGGTGTGTCCGTTGCAGACCACGCCCTCCACGCCGGGCACCATCGCCACCTCGCGGATGTAGCCGCGAAGCCCCTCTTCATCCACCGACTCGTCGTCGCGGAACGGGCAGAGCGTGGCCGGAAAGACGCCACTCCAGGGACGTGATCGCCATGAGGTGGCGGGCGTCGAAGGCGTGGGGTGAGACATGGACGGCTCCGGTGACACTGGGAGGGAAGTCAGGCGTGGGCTTCGGCGTGCCGGGCCTGAGGCCGCGGCGCCAGCGACGCTTCGGGGACGAGGGTCGGCGTGACGGTGATGTTGACCGCGGCGCCGTCGAACTCACCGGTGATCCGTCGCGTGAGCTGCTCGACGGCGAGCTGGCCGACACGGCGGAGGTGGGCGTCGATGGTGGTGAGGGCCGGCCAGAGGCCCGCCACCAGGCTCCGCTCGTTGTTGCACGACACGACGGCGATATCCTCGCCGGGCCTCACGCCCCGCGAGGCTAAGGCCCGGTAGACGAGGGCGGCGATGCTGTCGGCCGGGCAGAAGATCGCCGTGGGTGTTGGCCGCTCGCGGAGCAGCGCATCGATCAGTGGTTGCACCTGGACGACGTCCATGATCGGCTCGAGCGGGAAGGCCCGCGGGCGGCTTCGCGTGGCGGCGAAGCAGGTGGCGATCACGCCGGCCTCGGCGGCGGCGGCCACGAACGACTGCTGCCGCCTGGCGAACATCTGATGGTCGCCCTTCGGGTTGACGACCGCGAGCCGCGTGTGGCCGGCAGCCACCAGGGCCTCGGCCGCGATCTGTCCCATGGCGGCATCATCGGGCCCGACGGCATCGCCGCTCATGCCACTCGGCCGGCCGAGCATCCAGACCATGGCATTCGACTCGAGCACGCCGCGGAACTTGGAGCCGATCGCATCGGCGATGTCGCCCTGCAGCGCGGCCTTGGCGAGGATGCCGTCGAAGCGGACGCGGCGCAACGCCCGCGGAGGATCGGTCGGGTCGGGCACGTCGATCAGGGTCGGGTGGGCGCCGGCGGCAGCCAACGCCTCCTCCGCCCCGTGGATCGACTCCGCCACCGCCGGCAGGCTCGCCAGGGTGCGATCGATCCCCAGCATGACGATGGCGATCCGCTTGCCGGCCAGTGGGGCCCGTCGCCGCCGGCCGGTCCGGTCGCGAAGCGGCTTATACGAGAGCGCCTCGGCGGCGTCGCGGACACGAGCGATGCAGGCCTCGCTGATCTGCGGGTGCCCCCGCAGTGCACGGCTGGCCGTGCCCGGCGAAACGCCCGCACGCGCTGCAACATCACGGATGGTGACCTCGGTTGGATGCATGGAGGTGAGGCTACGCCCGATCTTTTTGGGCTGCAACACACTGCGCAACTACTGCCGTCCCGTGCGCCATGCCCAGCGTGAATCGCCCGAGGCCTTACGGCCTTCGGCTTGGACGGAACTTGTCCAAGCCCAACGCCGTGGGGCGTGGGGTGAACTGCCACCAGACGCCGCGCTCGGCGTGGCGCGTATCAGATCCCTGCCGGGACCGCCCAGTGGCCGGGGCGGTAGGTGCGGGCGAGCAGCTCGTTCGCCTCGTCGTCGCTGGTGATGCGGCCGGTCGCCGGGTCGAACTGGAGCGACCGCTGAAGCCGGACAGCGATGTTGCCGAGGTGAACGAGCGCCACCGAACGCACCGCCTCCTCGATGTCGGCCCGGGGACGTCGGCTCTCACGGATCGCGGCGATGAAGTCGGCCTGGTGGCTCCCC
>CAIKWU010000125.1 GCA_903831155.1 uncultured Planctomycetaceae bacterium
CCAACACATCGGGCGACATCACATCGGCCGGGTCGCACTGGAGGCTCGCCACATAGCTGGCGATCGTGGCGGCGGTGGTGCCGCTGAGGCCCGGAGTGTCCCAGCTGTCGGTCGTGAGGAGCATTCGCGATCGCTGGCTGGCACTGTCGAGCGCCACCGTCAGCCGCGGCGGCAGCGTCGCCGCATCTGCGTCGAACTGACGAAGCACGGCCTCCAGTTCGGCGAGCGTGAAAGGGTTGTCGATCTGGGTCGTGCCGCTGCGGATCGCGGCGGATCGCTGGGCGTCCACATCGAGCCGCATCTCGTAGGGATCGTCCACGTATCCCGACTTCGTCCAGTCGGGGCAGAAGTAGATCATCTTCGGAACGGCCGCGGTCGAGTTGCTCGCCGTGTCCATCTGCGCCTTGATCATGCACTTCAGGTCGACGAGCGGGTTGTTGCCGTAGAGCAGTTCGCTCCGGGCGCTGAGGAGATCGTTGCCGGTGCCGCCAGCCAGCGCGGCCAGGCCATAGCGGCCATCGACCTCGCCCACCTGCGCCACGGGCCTGCGCTGGCCTGTCGAGGAAACGACGGCCGTGAACGAACCGACGTTGGTGTCGCCGAGGACGCGCCGCCAGCGGTCCGATGCGATCGGCGGGCCCGAGACAGTCTTGTTTTGCTGCAGCGGATCGACGAAGACGAGCGAGGCGTCGATGTCTGCCGGACCATAGCCGCTGCCCGTGGGCACGTTGGGAGCGTTTCTCCACCAGGTGCCCGACGCTGGATAATCGAGCGACGTGCGATTGCCGTGAGCGTTGACGTTGATCCGCCCGTCGAGATCGAGCACGAGGTAGGAGACGTCGAAGGACAGCATCCCTCCTTCCGGTGAAGGAAGACTCGAGAGAAGACCGCTGAGCCAGACGCCGTCGTCAACGCCGTCGTTGTCGTTGTCGACGGTGGAGGCCGTGCCGGCGGCGGCGAAGGCGGGGCGGGCCACCGCCTTGACGCTGCCATTCTCCAGGGAGACCCGCGTGAGCCAGGGGTTCGCCGAGTCGTAGGCGTCGTAGGCCTCGTCGCGGAAGGCGGGCTGATTCACGACCACGCGGCAGGGCGGCTGGGGCAGGCGTCCACCGGCCTCCGACTGGAGTTTGGCCATCCAGCAGGTGAACGCCCCCGTCCCGCTCGTCGCCGCGCTGGCCCGCAGGATCCGCTGGCTCGTGACCGAATCCCCGGAACCGGGGCTGGGCGTGAAAGTGAGTACCCGTCCGCAGAGGTCGGCGGCGCGGATCGGGCTGGTGCCGTTCTGAGGGGTGAGCGTTGCCTCGACGATGACACCACGATCCACCATCGAGGTCACGGTGGCCACGAGGGCCGGCGTCGCACCATACATGTCTTCGAGCAGGCTCTCGCCAAGGCCGGCGGCCTTCGCGTTTGCTCCGCCGCGAATCAGCTGGAGGAGGGCCTGTTCGAGTTGGGCGCGGGCAAGCATCGGGCCGGCCGCCGTGCCGGCGGTCGCCGCCGCGAAGGCGCGGGACGACGTTCGGGCCCTGGTGGCGAGCGTGAGCATCACCGTTCCGACCAGCACGAACATGGTGAGCACGCCGAGCACCAGCAGCAACAACGCTCCGCGGCGGCGGTGGACGGTAAACGTGGGGGTCATGATGGCTCTCCTTGCGCGGCGCTGCCCCTGGCAGGCGCCACGCCACTTGATTCGTTAGTCGCTTAGTTAAGTGTCACGAGGTGCTCATCCACCCGGAGAAGGTCTTCAAAAACGAAGACGGTAGCCTTCTGGTCGGCAGTTTTTGTTTCGGTGAAGCTCTCGAAACTATTTCTGATGTCGTTGTCGGGGTTCCTGAAAATCAGTCGCGTGGTTTGGGCGGCGGGCGGCTCGAACGTCCAGGACGACATCACCTGAAACCAGCGTGGTGCCGTGCTCGGGCTTGCGGGGATCGCCAGGACCCACGTGCAGGGACGCAGGAGCGGGCCGCTCGCAAGGACGTCGGTCTCGTAGTAGAAGCTTTCCGTTTTCGTCACGACCAC
>CAIKWU010000126.1 GCA_903831155.1 uncultured Planctomycetaceae bacterium
CGGCAGATAGCGGCCCACAGAGTCCACGAACGCGTTGAACGTCACGAACCGACGCCGGGCCTTGCCGATGGCGGCCAAGTTTGGACGTTCTTCCTTGGCTGCCCTGGCGGTGCCGTTGGTGCCGACCCGCGACGCGAGTACCTTTTGCCGATGATCGCGTCGAGTTCCTGCACCCGGTCGCTCGCGCCGTCACGGCTGCGGATCAGTTGGAGGTAGTCCACGACACACAAACTCGCGCCCGTGGCGGCAACCCGGGCTTCGATGGCGTCCACAGTCAGCGGTGCCGGCACGATTGCCATGCGGTCGCCCACGGCATTCGCCAGCGCCATGCCCGCAGTACGGGCTGCCCTGGAGCGTGTGCCGGCATCGTGCATCGTGACGGGGTCGCAGCCCGGCAGTAGGCCAGCAGCCACACACGTCATGCGGCGGCCCATGCCGTGCGGTGCCATCTCACCCAAAGCCCAGACGCACTTGAGCGAGGGATCGTTGATAAGGGCCGCAAGGCTCAACTGAAGAGCCAACGCCGTCTTGCCGACTTGCGGATAGGCGACGAGCGCGACGATGCCACCAATCGGCAGCCCGCCCTCGGTCGGACGGTCAAACCAGTGCAACCCGGTCGCTACGGTCGGGGTACGCGAGTGCTTGGCCCATGCGTCTAGGCAGTCGATCAGCGTGAGCGGCCGATTGCCGGCGGTTGCATCGCTCGCAGCACGTACTCGCTCTAGATGCCGAACCAGAGCGCCGATGTCGTCTGGGTGGCCGCCTGACTTGACGACGAGTGCCGCGGCCTCGATGGCCTGGCGGCGCTCATGCACCTGCCGAACCTCGACGGCCGCTTGTCGGGCCAGCCGCGCAGCCTGCGACCCGGTGTGAACGCGGTCACCAACCAGGTCGACGAGTAGCGTATGGGCGGCGGTGCCCTGCACGTTGCCGGCCCCGCGCAGGGCCGTCAGCACGTCCGCGAGAGTCGGCTCAGCCACGCCGGCCAACACGTCGCAAGTCGCCTTGAACACCTCGGCGGTGCCTTCGCCGTTGAACATCTCCACCGACAACCCAGACAAAACCTCCCTCGCGGCAAGCACGTCGCGGTCGAGGGTGTCGAGAACGCCCGCGAGCACCTGCCGCTCGGCAGCCTCAGCGACGAGGTGCGACACGTCGAACGGGTCACGATGGCGGCTGGCCTTAGCCATCGGCATGGCGGCGCTCCATCCGTGATCGCTGGCGGATGCCCCGCGGGTCCGTCCGCGGGTCAAGGTGCTGGCCGGGATCGTGCTCGCGCCACGCCGTAAGTTTGCCGGTCATCTCCGCGAGTAGTTCGCGATACCACTCGGGTGTGCCGTCGAGGCTCCAGCGGCTAGGCCACTGGCCGGCGCGTTGACGCCGGTCGTATTCTGCATCCATCGTCGTGCCCTCCACGGCGGTCACGCACGGCGGGCTGGCACCCGGCCGGGCGAAAGGCTCGTTTGACTACTGCGGCCCTCGGCGTCGTTGCTGGCGTCGAGGGTCGTAGTTTTTCGTTTGGGTATTGGTGCCCGGTTGCTCGGTTCGCGTTGTGACCCAGCGGGCCAACTCACCGGGTGCGTAACGCACTCGGCTCCCACACTTCACGTAAGCCGGTTGATCGCTTCGTCCGTTGTGTCGCCACACTCGCAGCGTGCCGGCGGCGATGCCCAGGTATGCGGCTGCCTGCGACGTGGACATCAGCGGCGATAAGTCGCGGTCGATCGCCATGCGTAAACTACGGATAACGGTGCCTTACCGCAGGCTACGGGCAGCGGTGGCATTCCTTGCAGAAGTTTTTTTGACGGCCTACAGCCCAACGCTCGGGTCGTCCTGTTCGTCGTCCAGAAGCATCACTCAACGTGGAAGCGGCGGTGCGTCACTAACTTGTCCGACGGAAGCTCACCGGCGTGCGTTTGTAGCGATTGCGCGGCACTCGCAGCGTCTCGCCGGCGTTTCCATTCGCGGGTCGCATCAAATCCTTCCGCGTGTTCAAAGGCTTTTAGCAATCGCAATGCGTCAACCTGTCGCCACGCATCGCCAACGGCATCGAAAGCTTGCGGCAGCAGGGTGTAGCCGGGCGTGCTGTACCGGCTCCATCGGCCCCAGAAACGTGCCGCATCGGCACGCAGACTCTCGTGCGTTTCAGCGGCCAGCCGTTCATCGTCTGACCAGCCGCGACGGTCGGCCCGCGTATCTCGCAACCAGTAAACGCGGCGAGGCTCGATTGCCCGTGCGATCAGATCACGCCGCAACAGTGCCTTGATGGCACGGCACAGGGATACCCGTTTTTTGTGATCTCCGTGATGCCAGCGTGTCGCATCGCTGTAATTCACGCCGGCACGAACGAACCCGCCAAATGCCACAAGCACAAGGGCGTCGGTCAACTCGGGCGTGCCGGCGGTCATCACGCAGTGATTCCGTCGTGTTCTTGCGCCGAACATCGTTTGGACCTTAACGCCCGCCGGTTCGTCTATGAGCACTACCGCAGGCTGAGGCGCGCCGCCGTTGCGGGCTGCGTTAATTGCCACGCCGGCCGCGAGGATGTTCAGTTGCTGATCGGATAGGCCGCGTCCCATTACAGCGCCCTCCCGCTATCGGTTGAATGTCCGCCATTGTTCCGCCTTTCAACCGATGACGAATGTGTTGAATGTTGTAGTTGGCGAGACCTTTCAACGCATATCACGCTGTTCATCGTCTCGACCTCCGTGCTTCCCGCTGCTCGGTGGCCGCAGCCAGTGACGCGCACCGGGCCATCAGCCCACGAATCATGTCGGCGGCCTGTTCCAGCAAGAGCCGCGAGGCATCATCAACCTCGTCGTCCCACGCGCGAGCCTCGCAGTAAGCCGCAAGCCTCACGGCAGCCGGCAGCGTGTACGGCTTGTCGGCTTCGTCGGTCGTGTCGTTGTTCGTGGCGTCCATGCCGGTGGCCCTCACTTCGTCTTGGGGCGACGGCCGCCACGCTTCGGAGCAATCACGCGGTCAAGATCATCGAGTGCCCGCTGCACTTGAGCGGCTCGGGCCGGGCCGGCGGTGCGGTCAGTCGCATCGGGAGCCGGTTGCGACAGATGCCGCAGAAACTCCTCGATGGCGGCTTCGGTGGTGAACCAGCGGCCAGCCAACGGCTCGGCCTGGAGCCGCTTGCCACGGCAGCCCTTCGTTGCCCAACGAATCACCGTGAAACGATTCGGGCGAGGGGCTCCAGTGATGCGTGCCCAGTAGGCCGCACCTTGGTTCATCGTGATTTTCGGGACGGGCTTTTCCATTCGTCATTCCTCCGCGTGTGCTCGTCGTGACGATCACGTTGACCGTGAACACGACGTGTTGAATGCGAAACGCAATCAACAGGCGGAAGAATGCCCGCAGAAAAAAGAATGCGAAACCCAACGCCGTAAGGCGTTTCCGGAAATGCCGGACGGAGTTTCCTAGCGGCCCGACTTACGTGCCTTGGTCAACACGTTGCGAATCTGCTTGTCGGTCACGCCGTATTTTTCAGCCAAGGCGTATTGAGCATCACCGGCCGTCTTGGTTGCCCGTAGCGCGGCGAACTCAACCACGATGGCGGCATCACGATCATCAAGATTCAGCAACCGTCGCCGGGCGTCATTGGCTTTGCGTGATCGTGATGCGTCGGTGTCGCGGCGGCGCTGCAACTCCGGCACGTGCTCAAGGTGCTCGCGGTAGCGATTCACCGCCATACGAAAACCCAACTCAAGAGCGGTGCGGACGTGCTGGCACACACACTCAATATCCCCGCTGCCGTCGGGCCACCCACGCATCCGTAGGTCAGTGTCAACGACAGCGGCATAGTGCGCCGCATCTGTGTCGATAGCGGCCCGCAGCGTGTCGTTGAACGTCTGCCAACTCACGCCGGGGTTGTCGGTCAGCACGATGCCATCAAGATCGGCAAGCCGCTGCCGATGCTCCTCAGTACCCACGACACAATCCAACTGCGACCGCGACTTTCGTGGCCGCGACTTGACGGCCGGCGGGGGCCGTTTTGACTTACTCCGCTTCGCTTTTTTCTTTGCCATGTGGCACCTCGATTTGTGTGTGTGTGTGTGTGTGGATGGTCAGCCGCTTGCAGCCGCAACACCGGCAGCGGCCTGCCAGTTGGCCGGCGCGTAATGGTCGGTCATCGTGGCACGACTGTGGCCTGCCGTTGCCTGTGCCGCTTCCAGGCCAGCACGATTGCGGATCTCACGGAGCCGTGTGTACCGCAACTGGTACGGCGTCCAATGCGGGAGCGGCGACAGCCCCTCCTCGGCTCGGGCTTTGTTCGCCTTGACGATGGCGCGGTTCACGGCCCGGTTGATCGCATCTTTCTTGAACATGCGGCCGACACGCGGCGACGGCTTGCGAGGCTCCATCGGGATCACGCCATCCTTGGCCTTGCGAACGGGCACGCTCCGCTGTGGTGAGAACACGTAGTCGCGGTCGCTGCGGTCGTTCGTGTGAGCAAGCACAATGCATTGGGCATCGGGGCCGATGGGTACGTGCCGCTGCTTGCCCCGGTGCGATGTCTTGTGCCGCTTGGGCACGTACCGCCACACGGCCTTGTTGCGGTCGCGGATACGGCACAACTTCATCCGTCGGGCCTCGCTGGGGCGGCACCCGGTGAGCCTGATGAACCAGATCAGGTCGGCCAACTCAGCCGTGAGGTAGGGCAGGGTGGCCCGCACCACGCTCGGCCTGACCGGCTTTCGTTTGGGATTGTCGCGGGCCGCCGTCTGCCCTTTTGCCAACGCGGGCACGATCTTCAGTGCCGCTACGCGGTCGTCAGGCACAAGCTCGTGGAGCACGCCCCAGTGAAACAACTGGCGAACACGGCCCACGATGTCGTTGATGTACCGCCGCGACAGTCGCTTAGCGTTGGCCGGCGTGCCGGCGTCGGCCGCTTTGCCAGCGGCCACCGTCGTGGTCACCAGCCGGCGTTGAACGTCAACTAACGCGCGGCTCCCGAACGCGGCCACGGGCATCGTGGCAAACGGACGCACCGCACGGCTAGCCGCGACCGCGCCGTGCCACAGTGACGTGCGGCGGCAGTCGGGCCGGGTGGCCTCGATGTCTGCCAGCCACGCCCGTGCCAACTCTCCCACCGTCAGCCCGGCGGTTGCGTCCTTACTGGAAGGGGCCGGCTGCGGCTCGGGCATTGGCGCAGGCCGACCGATGACCGCTCGGCCGGCATCGAGGCTGGTACGGCCGCTGGCGATGAACGCGGCCATCAGAGTGTCGTAACGGTCTTGGGCCTCGGGGCTTCCCCACCGACCCAACGAGTGAACCTTGCCGCCGAACACGATACGGGCCGTGTTGGTGGCCTTGTGCCGGCGCATGGCCGGCAACGCGCCAGAGGGGCGTCGTCCCATAGCAGAATCCTCCGCGATCAAGGGGACGCAAAAGGGTAGAACCATGCGGTTTACCTTTTTGCGGTTGTTTTCCCTCGCGGGCACCGCCGACCGTCGGCGGGTGATCTGCACTTGTTTTCACGAACCAAACCGAAAGTGGGCAACACAGGATTCGAACCTGTGACCTCTACGGTGTGAACGTAGCGCTCTAACCAACTGAGCTAGTTGCCCAACACGTGCCGCGAGCGATCAAAAACGCCGCATTTCGCAGCACGGAAATCACATCGACGGATCGAATCCTACACCCGCGCCCATCGCGCGCAAAGTGCCTCGCGTGCAGCCCGCCGGGGAGAAATCGGGGCGCAAACGGGGCGCGCATGAATCGACCCAGAATCGTGCGGTGAAAACCGCTTTTTCCTGTCGCAACGACTGGCGTGCCGTGATGCGATGCGACCAGCCCACTACCGCGTCCCCGCCGCCTCGCCCTTGCGGCCCTTCTCGCTGGCCCGCCACTCCCACGGCGGCACCGGTGCCTTGTCAGCCCATGGGCCACGGAGAGCGGCTTGGGCCTGCAGCTCGGCTCCAGGCAGACAGGCCCGAAAACACCACTGGGCAGAGCATCGTGCGATGCCCTGCCCAGCGTGGGTTATGAATCGTGACAGGTGCCTTCGTCGCGTTAGGCCGCGGCCTTGGCGGCCCGCCGCTTTCGCCACCGCATCATGCCGACGAGGCCCGTGGTGGCGAATGCCGTTAGAGCATAGGCGGAGGGTTCGGGGACGGGGGCGACGGTCATCGTCAGAGCTGGCGAGCCAAAGTTAGTGTTGCGAATCTCGGCAAACGTCGACGCGGCGGTGGTGAAGTCCAATGGGCTGACGCCCACCACCTGCGCAAACGTTTGGCCACTTCCGGTGTCGACGAAGTCTTGAACGCCGCCAAAGTCGAAACTGAGACCCACGTCAAAGAAGGGCTGCCCGTTAATCAAAGGAAAGCCGCTCCCAGTCGCCTGAATGGTGACCGCATCGCTGTTCGCGCCGGCGACGAAATTGTTGACTGGCGCGACGGCGAACGTGCCGGCGGCGGGATCCCAGGTGCCAACGTTGGCCCCG
>CAIKWU010000127.1 GCA_903831155.1 uncultured Planctomycetaceae bacterium
GACCGATCCGCCGCTCGCCGGCCACCGCTTCGCCTACTCGGGGCTCGGGCGGCCCGACCCGGCAGTCGCCTGGCTCGTGCCGGACTGGCTGATCCTCCTCGCGTCGTCGGGTGCCGCGCTCGCGTTCGGCATCACCGTGGTGTACCGCCCGTGGTTTCGCCGCGTGCCGGTGCTCGTGGTCGCCGCCGCCGCCGTGGGATTCCTCGCCGCCGTCGCGCCGGCCGCGGCGCCGCTCGTGGCCCAGGCCGCGCTGCCCGGCTGCGTGCTCGCCGTCACCGCCTGGGCGCTGCGCAGGGTGCTCGAGCCCGCGCCGGTCGCCGCCACCGCCCCGTCCGCGATCCCGGCGAGTTCGCTGACGCGGTTCCGCGACGGGGCCTCGCTGATCGTCGACTCGGCCGTGGTCGCCGGATCGACCGCGACCCGCCGGAGATCACCATGATCCCCGCTGGCGTACGGCGTGGCGGACTGATCGCGCTGCTCCTCGTCGTCGCGGGAAGCGTGCCGGCGGACGACGCCGTGGAGTTCACCCGCGTGCACGTGCCGGCGGGACGGTCGGGCGACCTTCCCGTCGCCGGCGAGCGGTACGTGCCGATGCCGATCGCCGATTTCGATCGGGCGGTGGCCGGCCGCGGTGCGGCCCCGGCGCCCCGGCCGATGCTCGGCACGGTGGCCTACGAGGCCGCGGTCGACGGCGAGGGCAGGCTCGCGGGCACGATCGACTTCGAGCTCGATGCCGTGACATCGCCGTTCGTTTCCGCGGTGCCCCTCGGCCGCATCGACGCCTGGGAGGCAACCGTGCGGACGCGGGACGGCGTCGGCGAGGCGAGCGTGTTCGGCACGCCCGACGGGGGCGTCGCCGTCCGGACCCAGGCGGCCGGCCGGTATGGTGTCCGGTTCGCGTGTCCGCCGCTCGAGGAGGGCGGCACCGCCTTCCGGCTGCCGCTCGCTCCCGCGCTGACGTCAAACGTGCTTTTGCGGCTGCCGCAGGACGTGCGGCCCGTGGTGGCCTGCGTGCCGCCGCTCCAGGCCGCCATCGCGGGTGGTGATGACGGCGCCTGGCGAATCACCGTCGGTCGGGCCGAGATGCTGGTCGTCGCGGTGGTGCCGAGGACGACGCGGCAGCCGCGGTTTCGGGTCTGGAACCAGGTCAGGCTCTCGGGCCGTCGCGCCGAGGTGGCAGCCCGGATCGTTCCCGAGGATGCGTGGATCGACGGCACGATCGATCTCGTCCCCGATGCCGGGCTGACACTCACCGCGCTCGGCGATCGCGATGCGCAGGCGACCGGCGCGGGAACGTCGCTGGTGCGGGTCGATCTTCCCGCCACGCTGGTCGGCACCACGATGCCGCTCGATGTCCGCGGCATCGCGTCGTTCGATGTCGACCGCGGACAGCCGCTGCCGCGACTCCGGGCCGCGGCCGATGGCTGGGCCGGGGGCGGGGCCACGATCATCGTCGATCCGCCGCTGGCGATCGAGGCGATCGACCTCGAGGACGCCGCGGTGGTCGGGCCGGATGCCGCGGCGGACTGGCCGGCCGTCACCGGCGCTGCCGAAGACGGCTCCGACGGGAACGCGGAAGAGCGGGCCGCGGAGGTCCACGTGGAGGACCAGTCGGCTGCGGCCGCGGTCGTGCTGCGGCTCCGGCGCCGGCCCGCCGACTTCGACGTGGCCCGCGTCACGACGGTCGAGATCTCGCCCGGCGCCGTGGTGGGCCGTGCGGCGTGCGATGTCCGCGTTCGGGCCGGGGAGGCGTTCGGGATCTCGGCCCGCATCGAGCCGGGCTGGTTCATCGATGCCGTCGAGGCCGTCGAGTGGCAGCCCGACCCGGGGCCCGACGCACGGCCCGATGCGTTCGCGAACGCCCGTGGCGCCGCGGTGGCCGACGCCACGCGGAGCATCGACTGGCGGGTGATCCGGACGCCCGGCCTCGCCGAGCTGCGGGTCGATCTCGCGGAGGCTGCCACGCGGAGCCGCTCGCTCGGGTTGCGAATCACCGGTCATCGCCGGGGCGTACCGCTCGGCGGCGGGTTTCCCACCTCCGACATGGACATGGTGCGGCTCGAGGGGGAGTCGCCCGAAGCGGCCCTCGTCGATTTCCGGGTCGGGCCGGAGGCCGTCGTCGAGATCGACGGCAGCCCCATCGGCATCCTCGCGGCCGACGGCCGGCTCGCGCCGCTCGTGGAGCCGGGGCCGGCGCGTGGCAGGATCCGGGGCGGTGCGCGGGCCGCCGCGCGGGAGGCTCGGCTCGTGCAGCGGCGTCCCCCGCTCGACGCCGACGTGCAGGTGCAGCTGGTGGCCCGCGACGGCCAGCTCGCCGAGTCGACCACGTTCACCTGCCGTCCGGACGCGGGAGCGATCGATTCGATCGTGGCGCACTTCTCGCAGCCGCTCGGCGATTCCGTCGAGTGGTCGCTGCTGCAGCCCGAAGGCACCACGGTGGTGTGCCGCCGGCTCGACGCCGCGTCCGACGCCGGGGGCCGCGCCGCCCGCCGGCCCAACGTGGCCGACTCGTGGCTCGTCGAGTTTCGCCCGGCCGTCGAGGGGAGCGTGACGTTCCGCGCAGCCCGCACGCTGCCGTTCTCCGCCGCGGTGCCCGTGTCGCTGGCCTGGGTCGAGGGAGCGACCGAGGAGCGGGGCACACTCGTGGTTCGCGGCGCCGGGGGCGTGCGTCCGGCCGTCGTCAACAGGCGGCTCTGGGAGTTGCCGCCGGAACCGGCCGAAGCCAGCGATGCCGCCGGCGTGGTCGCCGAGTTTCGCTACGCCGGCCCCGACTCGATGCCCGCCGGCGACGCTCCGGCCGCGGAGGTGGTCCCCGTTCCCGCCGCGGAGGCCCGGGCGTGGGCGTGGCGCGAGCGGACGACGGCCTGGTGCCACGCCTCGGGACGCACCGAGTACGAGACGGCCTACGACATCGAGAACCGCGGACGCGGCGAACTGGTGTTCAGCGTGCCGCCCGGCACGACGCTGCGGGAGATCATGATCGACGGCGAGTCGGCCCCGTTCGACGTGGGCAACGCGTCGGCCACGGACATTCGCGTCGACCTGCCCCAGGACCGCGTGCGGTGCGACCTGCTCGTTCGCGGCGAGGTCGCGTCGTCCAGAGGAGCTGCCATCCGCAGCATCGATCCGAGCCCGTGCACGATCGACGCGCCCATCCTCGGCCGCGCCCTCTCCCTGATGGTGCCGCCCGAACTCGAGGTGGTGGGGCAGCGGCCGGTCGACGAGGCCCCTGCCGGATGGACCGAGAGGCTCTTCGACGCCGTGCCGCGCCGGGATCCGCCCCGCGGTCGGGAGGCGACGCGGTCGGTCGGGTTTCGCCGGGTCGATGTCGGCTCGGCCGCCGCGGCATCCGGCCGCCCGGTGCTCGTCATCCGCCGCGACCTGCTGGCCTCGACGGCGATCCTCGCGTGGATCTTCGCCGCCGCGGTCACGGCGTGGGCGGTGCCCCGGCGCGGTGTGCTGGTGATGGCGGCGGGGTGCATCGCCGCGGTGGCCGCGATCTGGGTCGAGCCGCCGCTGGTGGCCGTGGCCCGCGCCGCGTGGTGGGGAGTGCTCACCGGCGGCGTGCTCGGGCTCGCGCAGCGGCCGCGGCTGCTCTTCGTCGTCGCGGTGCTCGCGGCGACGGGCTCGATGCCGACGCTTCGTGCCGCCGATCCGGCCGAGCCCTGGCGGGTCTATCTTCCGGCCGACGACGAGGGGGTGGTGCTGGTGCCGGAGCGGCTCTATCGCACACTGGCCGCCGACGATGGCGAGGCAGCGGCGGCCGTCCGCGTGCGATCCTGCGTCGTGCGGGTGCCCGCGGCGGCCGAGGGGCCGTGGACGCTCACGATGGAGATCGACGCCGACCGGGGCGGGGTGCTCGTGCTCAGGCAGCAGCCGGGGTGCCGCTGGGAATCCCCCCGCGAGCCGCCTCCCGGCATGACGGTGAGCGTGGGGGCCGACGGCACCGAGGCGAGAGTCGTTGCCGCCACGCCCGGCCTCCGCAGCCTGACGCTCGGCATCACGCCGCTGGTCTCCCGCAGAGGCGTCGTCGAGTTCCGCGGCGTGACGCTGCCCCCTGCGGCGCGGGCCGAGGTGGTTGCCGCGGAGTCGGTCGAGGGCTGGCAGTGCGATCGCAGCGACGACGGAGCAGCCTGGCGACCGGCGCGGTCCCGCGGCGAACGCTTCGACGTGTCGCATGCGGTCGCGGTGCGCGTGGTCCGCTCGCTCGATCCCCGGCATCCGCTGGCTGGCGGCTTCCGCGAGGCTTCCAGCCGGAACGACGTCTCATGGTCGCGGTCGGGCTGCCGGCTCCGGGCCACGTTCGAGATCGATGCAGGCAGTTCCACGGTGCGGACGGTGGTGGTCCGGTCGAGCCCGCGGCTCCGGGCCGTCCGAGGCGAAGCGGGCGGGACGCTCGTTCCCCTGTCGGGCGACCGGTGGATCGCGGAAGTCGCCGAGCCGGCCCCCGGACGGACGGTGGTGGAGTTCGCATTCGAACTGCCGGTCGTCGAGCCGGTGGGCGTGTTCGACGTTCCCTTCGCCTGGCTGGAGGGAGTGGAGAACGACGTCCGGACCGTCCGCTGCCTGGCGGATTCCGAGTTCGACGTCATCCCCGAACTGCCGCCCGGCCTGACGCTGTTCCGCCCCCGTGACGCCGAGCCGTCGCTCGTGGCGGCGTGGCGGACCGAAACGCTCGCTGCAGCACGCGGTGATGCCGTGACGTCCGACCCTCCGCAGCCGCGGCGTGAGCCCCTCGACACGGCCGACCCCTCGGCCCGCCTGACGATTCGCCGCCGGCCGGCCACGTTCCGAGTGGTGCACCAGCTCGCCGTCGACTACCAACCGGATCACGTCGGGCTCGCCCTCGAGGCCGAGATCGACGCCGTGGCCGCGCCGCTGACGGCCGTGCCGGTCGAACTGCCGCCGGCGGCCGTCGTCGATGCGTTCACCCTTCGCGAGCGCGACGGCGAGAACGACCGGCCCGTCGACGCCTTCGCGGCCCGGCCCGCGGACGGCCGCCTGATGATCGTCGTGCAGCGGCCGCGTGCGGGCCGGTTTCATCTCCGCCTGGAGGCCCGCGTGCCGAGCCCACCGGATCGCACCGCGACGATGCCTCTTGTCCGCTGCGTCGAGCCCGATGCCGCCCCGTTGGTGGTGACGTGGCGTTCGGCCGACGAGATGCGCGTGGACGTCGAAGCGGGCGTCGGGGCCGACCCCGAGGTCCGCGAGGTGATGGGCGGAGAGCCCGGGCCGCTGGTGACGATCGCGGCCAGCGAGTCCGACGACCGCCCGGGCGCCTTTCGCGAGCCCGGCGCCGCGGCGACCGGGCCCGACGACGCGCTCGGCGTGACGCTCGACGCCGCGCTGATCCACGTCTCCCTCGACGGCCGCGGTCGCGCCTGGGGGCTCGCTCGCTTCGACCTCGCGCCGGCGACGCGGGGCGTGACGCTGCGGATGCCGCCCGGCATGCGGGTGTTCGACATCCTCGTCGATGGCCGCGAGGCACCGGCCCTGCCCAGGGCCGGCGATGCGTGGGACGTGTCGCTTCACGACATTCGCTGGCCGCGGACGATGCTCGTGGTCTTCGCCGGGGAGGTGGGAGGACGGCCGGCACGGGGCGACGCGGTGCGGCTCGAGCCGCTCAGGATCGAGGGAGTGCGGTGCCGGGAGGTTCTCTGGTCGATCGACTCGCCCGACGGCATGCCGCTCCGCGTGGTCGAGCCCGCCGAGCCGCTCGACGCGCTGCAGTGGCGGGCCCGTCGCGATCTGGCGAGGAGGCGGATGGCGGAGGCCTTCGACGTCGCGCTTCAGAACGTGGCGGGGCCGGAGAGCGGCCGGCTCGCCGCGTTTGCGAGGCGGCGGCAGCAGGGCGATTCGGCCACGCTCGAGTCGTCGTGGGAGCGGGCGTTCACGGTTGCCGATGAGTCGCAGCGGAGGCTGTTCGTCGCCGCACCTGACGATGGAGGCGTGACCGTTCGAGCGGTGCGGTTCGTCGATCCGACCGCGGCCGCGCGCGTGCTCGCGACGGTGGCCCTGCTCGCCACGTTGGCGGCGGGTTGGGCGGTGACGGTCCGATGGCCTCGGGATGGCCGGGCCGTGGTCCGTGCCGCGTGGCCGTGGGTGGCCCTGATCGCGGGGGTCGTGTGGATCCTCTGGCTGAGGCCCACGCTTCCCGGCTGGGCGGTCGCCGCCGTCGGCGGTCTTGCGGCCGTCGCGAGGCTCCGACCGAGTTCGGTGCCGCTCCCGCTCGCGGAGATCGGGGCCGACGACTCCACGCGGGCGATTTCGCCCCGCTGAGATGGCCTGGTCGTCGCGTCGGCGGCGGCAAGCGGGGCGAACCTGGCAACCGTCGAAAGCGGTCTGGCCGGTCTCCGGGGCCGCCGCTACCGTCCGCCGCCCGTGGATTGACCGGAAGGGATTCCGGCCACGTTCGCCGCAGTCAGGGCATGGAGGCACGGTACGAAATGGTGAGAGGCCTGTTCCACATCGGGCGTCGCGTGGCGACCGGGGTCACCCTGGCTCTCGGGATTGGTGCGGCCTCGTTCGGCCCGGCGCCGATCGCCGCCGCCGCTGGCTACCGCACGGCCAACTTCGTCGTGGAAGCGCCGACGGATGCGCTGGCCCGGAAGATCGGCGACGCCGCGGAGCAGTATCGACACACGCTCTCCGTGGAGTGGACGGGCCGTCCGCTGCCGCGGTGGAGCCGGCCGTGCCCGATCACCGCGCAGGTGGCTCCGAACCTCGGCGCGGGCGGCGCGACGAGCTTCGTGTTCGACCGCGGCGAGGTGTTCAACTGGACGATGACGATCCAGGGGAGCGAGGAGCGGATCATCGACTCGGTGCTGCCGCACGAGATCACGCACACGATCTTCGCGAGCCACTTCCGCCGTCCGCTGCCCCGCTGGGCCGACGAGGGCGCCTGCACGACCGTCGAGCATCCCGTGGAGCGGGCCCGGCAGCACCGGCTGCTGCTCGAGTTCCTGACCACCGGCCGCGGCATCGCCTTCCCCGAGATGTTCGCGATGAAGGAATATCCGGCCGACGTGCTGCCGCTCTACTCGCAGGGCTATTCGCTCGCCCGCTACCTGATCGAGCGGGGTGGGCGGCACAAATACGTGTCGTTCGTGTCCGACGGGCTCGCCACCGAAAACTGGTCGGCGGCCCTCGAGAAGCACTACGGCGTGACGAGCGTGGCCCAGATGCAGCACGTCTGGCTCGCGTGGGTCAAGCAGGGCTGCCCCGCACCGCCGGCGTCGCTCGCCGCCGCCGTGCCGGCTCCCGCGGCGCTCGCGGCCACGACCCGCGGCCAGAGCCCCGACTCGCCGCCGCCATCGTCCGCAGCCGGAGCCTCGGCCCCGGTGGCCACGAGTGCGGCCCGCACGTCGATCTACGCGCAAGCCCGCACCAGCGGCCAGCCCGCGGCCCGCTGAGTTTGCACCGTGGACTCGCTGTTTTCCGTAGGAAAGGCTGCATGTCCCCGTCAGCCTGAGTGGGTGCAGGTTGCTAACCTGCATATGCGCCTCGCGTGGGCTCGGGGCCGCCCCTCGCTCAGTTCGCACCTGGGACATGCTGTCCCGCCCTCTCCCCAACGCGATCCCTGACTGCCTGGAGGGGAACGCTGTCGATCCGCTCGGCACTGGTCACCGGCGGGCGCGGCGGGAGACGGCGTCGATGATCCCGTCCGCGATCTCGGGCAGCGGCAGCACCCGCTCCGCCGCGTCGGCCTCGATCGCGGCCCGCGGCATGCCGTAGACGACGCAGGTCGATTCGTGCTCGGCGATCGTGGCGCCCCCCGCGGCCCGGATCGCCCGCATGCCGATCGCGCCGTCGCTGCCCATGCCGGTGAGGAGGGCGGCCACCACCTGGTCGCCGCCGGCCTCCGCCGCCGATCGGAAGAGCACGTCGACCGCGGGCCGGCAGTGGTGGATCGGCGGGGTCTTGAGCAGCCTCGTGCGGTAGGCCCCCGACACGAACTCGAGGGCGAGGTGGGCGTCGCCCGGCGCGAGCACGCACATGCCGGGGCGGAGCACGTCGCCGTGGCCCGCCTCGCGGACGTCGAGGCTCGAGATCGCGTCGAGCCGCTCGGCCACGGCCCGCGAGAAGTGGGCCGAGATGTGCTGCACCACCGCGATCGGCGGCAGGCCGAGCGGGAACCGCGGCAGCAGCGTGCGGAGCGCCTCGATGCCTCCGGTCGAGCCGCCGATCACGATCAGTTGGCGATCGCCGGCCCGCACCGCCGGCGCCGCGGCCGGAGCCACGGGGGCCGCGGGTGCTGCGGGGGCCGCGGCCTCCGCGCGCCGCGAGCGGAAGCGGGCCGACTGCGCCGCCGCCTTCACGTGGAACGCCAGACGCTCGCCGAGCGAGCCGATCGACATCGTGCCGTCCGGCTTCGCCAGCACGTCGACGGCGCCGGCCTCGAGGGCATCGAGCGCCGCCTGCGAGCCGGCCTGCGCCAGCGAACTGACCACCACCACCGGCAGCGGATGATGCTCCATCAGAATCCGCAGGAACGTGATGCCGTCCATCCGCGGCATCTCGAGGTCGAGCGTCAGGACGTCGGGGTCGAGCCGGGCGATCTTCTCGCGGGCCACGTAGGCGTCGCAGGCCGAGCCCACCACCTCGATCTCGGGATCGGCCGACAGTGCGTCGGTGATCGCCTTGCGGACGAGTGCCGAGTCGTCGACCACGAGCACGCGGAGTTTGCGGGGGGAGGGGAGTGTCATCGGGAAGATCGCCGAACGAGGATCAGGCGGGCCGTATGAAGACGCTGGGACGAATCTGCCGGAACCGGTGCTGCAGGCCGAGCAGGCTCTCCGCATGCCCGATGACGAGATAGCCCCCGGGGGCGAGCTGCTCGAAGAGCCGGCTCACGAGCTGCGTCCGCGAGGCGGCGTCGAAGTAGATCATCACGTTTCGGCAGAAGACGACGTCGAGATTCGCGGGCACGGGATACGTTTTCTGGAACAGGTTCGCGGCCTCGACCGTCACCGACCGGCGAACCTCCGGCTTGATGCGATAGTATCCCTCCCGCGGGCCGAAGCCGCGGCGGAAGTACCGCGGCAGCAGGTCGGCCGAGGGGAGCTCCACCTTGGCGGCCTCGTAGATCCCCAGCCGGCAGCGGTCGACCATCCGCCGCGAGATGTCGGAGGCGTAGACCCGCCAGTCGGGCAGCGGCTGCGACCGCGCGAACTCGGCCAGCGCGATCGCCAGGGAATACGGCTCCTCGCCGGAGGCGGCCGCGGCCGACCAGATCCGCAGGGGCCGGCCGGCCGAGGAGGCTCGGGCCGCGAGGGTCGGGAGCAGCTGCCGCGAGAGGCATTCGAAGTGCTCCCGCTCGCGGAAGAAGTGGGTGTGGTTGGTCGTGATCAGGTCGATCACCACGTCGATCTCGTTGCGGCCGGCCGGTGTGGCGAGCCTCGCGCAGTAGTCGGCGAAGCCCACGCAGCCCAGCGACCGCAGGTGACGGGCCAGCCGCCCCGCCACGAGCGGCTGCTTCTCCGGGCCGAGGCAGATCCGGCTGCGGTCGTAGACCAGCCCGGAGAGGAAGTCGAAGTCGCGGGTGGACAGGGCCAGGTCGGGAGACGGCATGAGTGGAGGCGTACCTGGCGTGGTCGGCGGCTTCGCTCAGAAGTCGCGGAAGTGACGCTCCTCGGCGTCGGGGGCCCCGGCGGTGTCGCCGGGCATCGGAATCACCGGTCCGCGAGTCCGCGGCGGCAGCGGCCGCGGGGCCCGGCGGGGCTCGCCCGCTACCGGCGGAGGCGGTTGTGCCGGCGTCGCGTCGGTCGGCTGCAGCGCGTCGCCGCCGGTCGGGCCGCTGATCGTGGCATGCCCCCGCCAGGCTTCCGCCGCCGCGGCGAGGTCGGCGGCCGCGGTGGCCGCTCGCTCGGCGGTCGCCGACGTCTCCTGCGTCGACGCGTCGATGCGGGCCACGGCGATGCCGATCTCGCGGATGCCCTGGGCCTGCTCGCGGGCCGCGGTGGCGATCTCGGCCACCAGGCCGTCGGCCGCCGTCACCTTCGCGGCGATCTCGCCGAGCGACTTCGCCACCCGGCCGCAGCTCGCAGATCCCTGCTGGCTGCTGGCGATCGCGGCGTCGATCTTCTCGGCCGTCTCGCGGGCCGCGGCGGCGCTCCGCTGCGCGAGCGACCGCACCTCGTCGGCGACGACGGCGAAGCCGGCGCCGGCATCACCCGCCCGCGCGGCCTCCACGGCGGCGTTGAGCGCGAGGATGTTGGTCTGAAACGCGATCTCGTCGATGTGCTTGACGATCTTCGCCACCTCGCCGCTGGAGGTTTCGATCGCCCGCATCGCGCCGTTCATCTCCGCCATCGTCAGGGCCCCCGCTTCCGCGGCCGACCGCGCCTCGGCGGCGAGGTCTTTGGCCTGGGCGGCGTTGTCGGCCGTGCTGCGGATCATCGCCGACATCTCCTCGAGCGCCGCACCGGTCTCGGTCACCGACGAGCCCTGCGCACCGCAGCCGGCGGCGACGGCCCGGCCCGCGTCGAGGAGCTGCCGTGCCGCCGCGGTCGTCTGCGCGGCGGTCGCGTCGACGGCGTCGACGACTTCGCGGAGCCTGCGGTGCGTGCCGCGGGCCGTCACGGCGGCGAATACCACGGCCACCAGCGTGGCTGCCGCGAGGGCCGCGTTGGCCCGGTGGAGCGGCTCTGCCCGCCATGCGGCGGCGAGCGTGGCGATCGAGAGCAGCACCGCCGCGAGGGCGGCGACGCTCAGCGTGATCAAGACGCGACGCGGAAGGAGCGGGGTGGTCATGCGGCGGGCTCGTCGGCGGCCGCCTCGGCCAGCTTGAAGTCGGCGGCGGCGATCGTGTCGAGATCGATCAGGGTGGTCAGCGTGGTGCCCGCGGTGGCGATGCCGGTGATGAACCGCACGTCGACCGCGCCGCCGAAGTCCGGCGTCGGCTCGATGTCGTCGGCCTTGAATGCCACCACCTCCTCCACGCCCTCCACGACCACGCCGTAGCCGCGGCTGCCCGTGGGAGCCGCCACCTGGGCCACGATGATGCAGGTGCGGTCGTTGTCGGGAACCGTCGGCAGGCCGAATCGCGTCCGCAGGTCGACCAGCGGGATCACCTTGCCACGCAGGTTGATCACGCCCCGCACGTGGGCCGGCATCGAGGCGACCGGCGTGATCGGGAGCAGGCGGATGATCTCCCGCACGGTGAGCACGGGCAGGCCGTAGAGTTCGCCGCCGAGCCGGAACGTGAGGTACTTGCCGGGCTCGGCCTTCGCGGGCCGGGCCCCAGGGTCGTCGTGGTGGGATGCGGTGGCATGCATGGTGCGTCCGCCGGCCGTTCAGGCCGCGGCCTCCGGGGTCGTCTTGGGTTTGATTCGTACCAGGGCGGTGGTGTCGAGGATCAGGCCCACGCGGCCGTCTCCCAGGATCGCCGCGCCCGCGAAGCCGGCGCGGGGAGGAAACATGTCGCCGAGGCTCTTGATCACCACTTCCTGCCGGCCGAGCAGGTCATCCACCAGCAGGCAGCGGCTGTCGCTCCCGGATTCCACGACCACCACGATGCCGCCCGTGGGATCGGTGACGGCGTCTGCGACGCCGAGATGCGGGCCCAGCCGCAGGAGCGGCACCTGCCGCCCGCGGACTTCGACCAGCTCGCCGCGGCCGTGCACCACGGAGACGCGTCCCGGCTCGGGGCGGAACGACTCCACCACCGAGAGCGTGGGGATCACGTACCGCTGGTCGCCGACCGCCACGAGCAGTCCCTCGATGATCGCCAGCGTGAGCGGGATCGAGACGGTGAAGGTGGTGCCGCGGCCCGGCACCGATTCGATCTCGATCTTGCCGCGGAGCTTCTCGATGTTGCGGCGGACCACGTCCATGCCGACCCCGCGGCCCGAGAGATCGGTGACGGCGGCGGCCGTGGAGAACCCGGGCGCGAAGATCAACTCCAGCACCTCCCGCGGCTCGAGCGGCGTCGACCGCGAGACGATCCCGCGGGCCTCGGCGGTCGCCCGGATCCGGGCCGGGTCGAGGCCGCGGCCGTCGTCGGCGATGCGGACGACGACGAAGCCCCCTTGGTGAAACGCCTGGAGCGTGATCGTGCCGGCCGCCGGCTTGCCCGCCGCCGCCCGGTCTGCCGCCGGTTCGATCCCGTGATCGGCAGAGTTGCGGATCATGTGCACGAGCGGATCGGCGATCTCCTCGATCACGGTGCGGTCGAGCTCGGTCTCCTCACCGTCCAGCACGAGCCGAATCTCCTTGCCGAGCTGGCTGCCGACGTCGCGGACCAGCCTCGCCATCTTCTGGAACACGCCGCGGATCGGCACCATGCGGAGCGACATCGTCGTTCGCTGAAGGTCTTTGGTGATGCCGCGGAGCTGGCTGAGGGCCCGCGTCAGATGCTCGTCGGTGGCGGCGGTCACTCCGCCGCGCTGCACCACCATCGACTGGGCGATGACGAGCTCGCCGACGAGGTCGATCAGGCCGTCGAGCTTGGCGGTGTCGACGCGGACGCTCGTGGCTCCGGCCGCCGGACGAGCCGCGGACGTCTTGGCCGGCGGGGCGGCGGGCTCGGGGGCTGGTGCCGGGAGGGATGGCGGGGCCTCGACGGCGACGGGCGGCGGCGGTGCGATCGCCGCAGGCGTTGGCGAGGGCTCGGAGCGTGGCGGCGCGGCGACGGCGGCCGGCGGTCGCGGGGCCTTGGCCTGCGGCGCGCGGGCCAGCAGGCCCCGCACGCGTTCCACGATGCCGTTGACGGGCAAGAGGATCGTGCGGCCGGTCTCGACGCCGTCGAGCTGGGCCGCCGCCTCGGCGACGAATCGCGAGAAGGCGTCGGCACCGGCGAGGATCACGTCGATGGCGTCGCGGTCCAGGAGCAGCGTTCCCCGCCGCGCGGCGTCGAGGAGCGATTCGAGCTCGTGCGCGAGCAGCTGCGGGGCCGCGAGCTTCAGCAGGCCGGCGTTGCCCTTGAAGGTGTGGAAGGCGCGGAACACGGTGGCGAGCGTGTCGGGATCGTCGGGCCGCGCCTCGAGCACGAGCACGCCCTGCTCGATGTCGCGAAGCAGGTCGGCCGCCTCCTCGCAGAACATCCGCATGATCTCGGGATCGTGGCCCTTGGAGAGCACCTGCACCGGCTCGCCGCCGGTGAGCGGGGCGGGGCGGCGGGCTGCGATCGTCTCGGGCACAGCGGGCAACGGCTGCCTGCGTTCCCAGGCGGTGACGGCCTCCACCATCCAAGGCTGCCAGGCGTTGCACCGCTCGATGGCCTCAGGGGTGATGCGCGGGGCGTCGCCCGCGGGGCCGGAGAGCCAGCCGAGCACCTGCCGCACCGAATCGCCGAGGGCGGGATCGCCAGCCTCGACCGCGGCGGCGAGCGTGCCGACGAGTTCGCGGAGTGTGGCCGGGTCGCTTCCGCCCTGCGGATCCGCGAAGGCGAGTTCGAGGGCGATCTGCTCCAGAAGGTTTCGCGCGGTCGCGACGGCGGTGGGATCGGCGGTCATGGGGGCTGCGGATCGGCGGACGGGCAAGGCGGCGGCTGGAGCCCCCAATCCTAGCTCGGGCCACCGGTCCGTTCTCGCGAGGCGTGGCGGGAGCCCGTCATGCCGCCCACGCCGGTTGTGACGGCTGTGCGGCCGCAGCCCGCAGGCTCCCTGAGGCCGAACTACACTCGCACCGGGAAGCCCTCGGACCGCGATCGGCGGCGAGACGCGACCCCTTTCGAAAGAGGCGAGAGAAGGCAAGGACCATGAACACGCTCCAGCGATTGCAGTTGACGACGCTCGGCCCCGTCTTCGGGCTCGTGGCCCTGGCGGTGCTGGCGTTCGTGAACCAGAACGCGTTCAACCGGGCGCAGGCCAACCGCTACGAGTCGTACCGGCTGGCCCACGAACTCCGCGCTAGCTCCGACGAGCTCACGCGGATGGCGCGGACCTACGTGGTCACGGGTGATCCGGCGTATGAGCAGGCCTACTGGCAGATCCTCGATGTCCGCAACGGCGCGAAGCCGCGGGCCGACGGCCGCACCGTGCCGCTGCGAAGCCTGATGGAGCAGCAGGGAGTCACGGCCGACGAGTTCGCCAGGCTCAAGCAGGCCGAGGACAACTCCAATGCGCTCGTGACCACCGAGACGATCGCCATGCACGCGATGAAGGGGGAGTTCGACGACGGCAGGGGAGGCTACACGCGAAAGGGCGAGCCCGATCCGGAGCTGGCCCGGCGGATCATGCACGACGACACCTACCACGCCGACAAGCAGACGATCATGGATCCGATCGGCGAGTTCGAGGAGATGCTCGACCGCCGCACCGACGCCGCCGTCAGGGTGGCGCGGATCCGCAGCGACCGGCTGATGGTCTGCATGATCGGCCTCGCGGCCCTCGCCGCGGCGATCGCCTGGCTGAGCATCCGGGCCCACGCCCGCAGCCTGCGGCGGGCGATCGACGAGCTGTCGAACACGTCGGAATACGTCGCCAGCGGCGCGTTGCAGGTGGCCGCCGCCAGCCGGTCGCTCGCCGAAGGCACCGCGGAGCAGGTGGCCTCGATCGAGGACATCGCGGCGTCGGCCCGCGAAACGAGCTCGATGGCGACGATCAACGCCGAGAAGTCGAGCGCCGCCGGCGAGGTGGTCGGTCGCGAGCAGGAGCAGTTCCGCGGCACCGGCACGCTCCTTGGCGAGATGGTGACCGCCATGAACGAGATCGACACCGCCGGCGAGCGGATCTCGCGGATCATCAAGGTGATCGACGAGATCGCCTTTCAGACCAACATCCTCGCGCTCAACGCCGCGGTCGAGGCGGCGCGGGCCGGCGAGGCCGGGCTCGGCTTCGCCGTGGTGGCCGACGAGGTTCGCAGTCTCGCCCAGCGGTGCGCCCAGGCGGCCCGGGAGACGGCGGAGCTGATCGAGGAGTCGATCTCCAGGTCGCAGTCCGGGAAGAAGAAGGTCGACGACGTCGCCGGGGCGATCCGGACGCTCACCGAGCAGTCGGCCGAGGTTCGCACGCTCGTCGACGAGGTGCAGCTCGGCAGCCGCGAGCAGCTCCGGGCCCTCGAGCGGATCGGCACCGCGCTCGAGCAGATCGAAGACGTGACCCAGCATGCCGCGTCGGGAGCCGAGGAGGGGTCGGCGTCCGCGGATGAGCTGACGGCCCAGGCAGGCGCGCTCCGCGACGTGGTGGCCGCGCTCGAGAAGGCGGTGGGAGCGCGGGGCCGCCGGCGGTCGTAAGAAGGCTCCCGCGTGCCTCTCGTGCCTGAGAGCGGGGAGCGTGAAAGCCGACCGGCCGTGAGGCCGCGGGCTGTCCAACTCGACACGGCGTCTTGGAGCGATTCACCCCACGCCTCACGGCGTTGGGCTTGGACGGGGAGCGTGAAAGCCGACCGGCCGTGAGGCCGCGGGCTGTCCAACTCGACACGGCGTCTTGGAGCGATTCGCCCCACGCCTCACGGCGTTGGAGTGACGCGGCTCGCCGGGCCGTTCAACCCGGCTTCACGCCCGTGATCAGGAGCGTGATGTGGTAAAAGACCGGCGCGGCGAAGCACATCGAGTCGATCCGATCGAGCACGCCGCCGTGGCCCACCACCAGCGTGCCGTAGTCCTTCACGCCGCGGTCGCGTTTGATCGCGCTCATCGTCATCCCCCCGGCGAAGCCCATCACCGCC
>CAIKWU010000128.1 GCA_903831155.1 uncultured Planctomycetaceae bacterium
GATCCAGCCACGGACCCCGATCTCCGCCGGCTGCTGCCGATCGCCGCGCGGTGCACCACGGCCACCGTCGCCCCCGCCGGGGCCGGCGGCGGCTGGACGGTCGTCGGCGACCCCACGGAGGGCGCCCTCGTCGTGGCCGCGATCAAGGGGGGCGTGGCGGACCACGGCCCGAGCCCGCCCACGCTCTTCGAGATCCCCTTCGACTCCGACCGGAAGCGGATGAGCGTGGTCACGCAGGCCGCCGACGGCGAACGGCTCCTCGCCACGAAGGGGGCGCCCGAGGCGGTGCTGCCCTGGTGCGTGGCGGAGCAGAGGAACGGCGGCATCGTGCCGCTCACCGACGGCCGCCGCCGGGAGATCCTCGCCGCGGCTGGCGGACTCGCGGATCGCGCCCTGCGGGTGCTGTCGTTCGCCTGGCGGGCGATGCCGGCCGCCGAGCCGCTCGACGGCGATGCCGAAGGCGTGGAACGCGACCTCGTGTTCGTCGGCCTCGCCGGCATGATCGATCCGCCCCGCGAGGAGGCGAAGGCGGCGGTGGACCGCTGCCGATCCGCCGGCATCCGGCCGGTGATGATCACGGGCGATCATCCGGCCACGGCGCTCGCCGTGGGCCGCGAGCTCGGCCTTGCCGCCGCCGATGCGCGGGCCGTCAGCGGCGCCGAAATCGACTCCCTCGACGACACGGGGCTTGCCGCCGTCGCCGCCGACGCGGCCGTCTATGCCCGTGTGACCGCCGAGCACAAGCTGCGGATCGTGCGGGCGCTGCAGCGGCTCGGCAACGTGGTGGCGATGACGGGCGACGGCGTCAACGACGCCCCGGCGGTGAAGGCGGCCGACATCGGGATCGCGATGGGAATCGCCGGCACCGACGTGACCCGCGAGGCGGCCGACATGGTGCTCACCGACGACAACTTCGCCTCGATCGTGGCGGCCGTGGAGGAGGGCCGCGGCATCTACGACAACATCCGCAAGTTCATCCACTACCTGCTCTCGTGCAATGCGGGCGAAGTGCTGCTGATGCTCGTGGCGGCGTTGGCCGGTTGGCCCGCGCCGCTGGCCGCGATCCAGATCCTCTGGCTGAACCTCGTCACCGACGGGCTGCCGGCGCTCGCACTCGGCCTGGAGCCGCCGGAGCACGACATCATGAGGCGGCCGCCGCGGCCGCCACGGGAGGCGGTGATCCCCTGGCCCGCCGCCGCGGCCATCATCCTGCACGGCGGCCTCGTGGCCGCCGTCTGCGTGGCGGCGTTCTGGATCTCGTGGCGGGGAGAAGCCGACCGGCTCGAGCATGCCCGCACCGTCACGTTCTGCGTGGCCGCGTTCGCCCAGCTCCTGTTCGCGATCGGCTGCCGCAGCGACCGGTTCACGGCGGTGCAACTCGGGTTCTTCGGGAATCCGGCGCTGCTCCTCGCGATCGCGCTCTCGGCGCTCCTCCAAGTGGCGGTGGTCACGCTGCCGCCGACGCAGCCGGTGTTCGAGGTGACGGCGGACCCCGGCCGCGACTGGCCGCTCGTGCTCGGGCTGGCCCTCGTGCCGCTCGCCGTGATCGAGGCGACCAAGCTCGCGGGCGGTGCATGGCCGCGGTCGTAGCCGCAGGGCGGCGGTCGCCGGATCCCCCGCCAGCCGCCCGCGGGAACTGTCCTGCCGTGGCGACCGGTGCGTTTCGCCGCTTTGAGTGTCCCGGAGTACGGGCCCCTACACTTCCCGCGGGCAGGCGTGGCAGGGCCGGAGGCGGATCGCGTTCGGCCCCGAGGAGAGGTGTCTCCATGATTCACGACGAGCGCCGCAGCATTCGCTACCTGCTCGGCATGCGGTGTGCCTATCGGCTGCATGATGTGGTGATGGTGCCGTCCGCCGGGACGATCCGGGACGTCTCTCGCCAGGGGTGCTGCCTTGAAACGACCGTCGAACTGGGGAAGCCCGACGACGTGATCGAGATCCACTTCGACGTGCCTGGCGGCCCGCGTGCCGGGCGGATCGTGGGCACCGTGGTGCAGCGAACGAAGACTCCCCTGGGGTGGACGCTCGGGGTGGCCTTCCAGGACGTGAACCCCGAGGTGAAGTGGGAACTCCTCGACGCAGCGTATCATCGTTGGCTGGCACGGATGACGACCCCGTCGAGCGTCGGCGTCACCGGCCGGTGACCAGGTCCGACGCCCGCGCGAGGCTGCGATGACGATCGACGGCACGACGCCCGATGGAGCGACCGCACCTGGGATGCCGCGTGCGGCGGCCGCGGCGCAGGGTGACATCAGCCGGTCGATCATCGCCAACGCCGGTGTGGCCCTGATCGCGACGTCGCTCGACGGCGGCATCACCGCCTTCAACCCGGCGGCGGAGGAACTGCTCGGCTACTCCGAGTCGGAGGTGGTCGGGAGGGTGACGCCGCTGGTCTTTCACGATGCCGACGAAGTGGCCGCGCGGGCGGCGCGGCTGAGCGAGGAGTACGGGGAGCCGATCACGGGGTTCGGGGC
>CAIKWU010000129.1 GCA_903831155.1 uncultured Planctomycetaceae bacterium
GCTCGGCGGCGGCGCCCTCCGCGGCCTCCGTCGGCGGATGCAGATCGTCTTTCAGGATCCCTACGGCTCGCTCAACCCGCGGATGACGGTGCGCCGGATCCTCGAGGAGGGGCTCGTCATCCACCGGATGGGCGACGCCGAGGCCCGCCTCGACCGCATGAAGTCGGCGCTGGACCGCACGGGCATGCCGGCCGCCGCGCTGGAGCGGTATCCCCACGAGTTCTCCGGTGGGCAGCGGCAGCGGATCGCGATCGCGCGGGCGCTCGTGCTCGAGCCCGAGTTCGTGGTGCTCGACGAGCCGATCTCGGCGCTCGACGTCTCGATCCAGGCGCAGGTGCTCAACCTGCTCGTCGAACTGCGGAGCCGGCTGGGGCTCACCTACCTCTTCATCTCGCATGACCTCGCCGCGGTGGAGTATGTCGCCGACGAGGTGGCCGTGATGTACCTGGGAAGGATCGTCGAGCGGGCGGCGGCCGCGGACCTGCGGCGCCGGGCCCTGCACCCCTACACGATCGCACTGTTCTCCGCCGTGCCCTCGGTGGACGTGCACCGCCGCCGCCGCCGCATCGTGCTTACGGGAGACGTGCCGAGCCCGGCGAATCCGCCGTCCGGCTGTCGGTTTCATCCGCGCTGCCCGCTCGCCGAGGCTGTCTGTCGATCGGTTGATCCGCCCGCCACGTTCGCCGGCGACCATCTCGTTCACTGCCATGTGGCCGCCCGTGAACTTGCGGCGTGCGGCGGCGACGTCGCCGGCACGGCCGCCCGGGTCGCCGCGTCGCTGGCGGCGGCCCCCGCCGCCGCGATAGGATGATGCAACGGTCGCCGTGAGGGCGTCCGTCCCGGAGGCCGTGCCGTGACCACCATTCCTCGATCCCGTTCCCGAGGTGCCTGCCTCGCGGTTGCCATCACGCTGGCGATGGCCGTCGCGGGTGGACGGATCAGCCGCGGACAGGAAGCCGCGGAGATCGACCCGACCGGCGGCCTCCGCAGCCGTGGCCTCGGCGCTCAGGGTCCGGCCATCGGCATCTCGCGCGAAGAGCTTGTGCGGCAGTGGGATCTGGACGGCAACGGGACGATCGACGCCTCGGAGGCCGCCGTGGCCAAGGCCCGGATGCGGCGGTCGCGACGGGACATGGAGCTCGGCACGAGCATCGATCCGGTCACCGGCAAACCGAGGGTCGCCGTCGAGGAATCGCTGGACGAAGCGGACGACTTGCCGCCGGAGCCCGGCATCGATGAGTCGCCGGAGCATCGTCCTCGCGCGGCCGATGCCGTGGCACCCCCGGGCACACGGGTGCCGGAGGTCAAGCCGGTGGCCTCCGGAACCGCCGGGCTGAGCGTGCCGCGCATCACGTCCTCCGGTTCCGCACCCTCCAGCGGAGCCCGGGCCGGCTCGCGGCCGTCGCCGGCGTGGTCGCGTCCCGGATCGCTGACTGGCGGCGTGCGAGCCGGCGCACCGCCGGCCCGCACGGGCTACGGGCAGTTCGCGCCGAAGCCAGACCTGAACGCGGGCCTGCCCGCGCCGCGCACGATGAATGGCCGTCCCGTCCTCTCCGGCACGCGCGGCTTCGTGCCTCGGGGAGGCTTTCTGCCCACCATGCGGTCGCCGCTCATGCCGCGTCCCTCCGCCACGCCGTCGCTCGTCCCCGCCACGCCGTCGCGCGTGATGGCCGACGACATCGGTGGTTACTGACCTCGATGCCGGCGGATGACATGCCCGCGCGGCTCTCCGGCGAGGAGCGCATGCGTGAACTCGCCGCGACCATCCGGACGGCGGGGCACGTCGATCCCGTGCTGGTCGTCGCCGGCGATGATGCGATCTCGCTCTTGGCGCCGGCCTGGGCCGGCTCGTTCGCCGACGCCCGATGGATCCACCGTGTGCTGGCCAGCGGCGGGGGCCCCGCCGAGATCGCGTCGATCGCCGCCGAGGCGGACTCGCTCGCGGCGGCGGTGATCGTCGCGGTCGGGAGCCCCGAGGTGATCGCCGCGTGCCGCGCCGCGGCCGCGGCTCGAGGCCTCCCGTTCGTCGCCTGCCCGCTCGACGCGCCGCCCGCAGGACCGCCGTGGAGAAGCGGCAGCAGGGATGGGTAGACTCGGTCGACCACGTTCGAACTTCGTTGCCGGAGGATCCATGGCCGTCACGCATCCGATGCGGGAGCGACTGCTCGGTCTCGTCATCGCCCTTCTTGCCACCGTCGCCGGCGGCGAGGAGACCCCCATTCCCGACGCGCCGGAACGCGGCGTCCCGCCCCGGGTGTTCGTAAGCGGCATGCGGGACGATTTCGCCAGGACGCGGGCGGCGGTCGCCGAGGCGAAGACGACCAGCGGCCGCGACTACCACGTCGTGGTGGTCGACAAGGTGTCCGGCTCCGACGACGCGTCCGCGCTGCTCGAGAAGGTCGTGGCCCGGTGGCGGGCCGAGGCCGGCGGGGGCTTCAATCCGGCCGGTGACGTGACGATCGTGCTCGATGTCGGCGACCGCCAGATGGCGATGGACGTTCCCTGGTCGCTCGAGGCGACCGGCCTCGATCGCCGGACGCTCGAAGATGACCTGATCGCCGGCGTGTTCGTGCCGCGGGCGAAGGATGGCCTCCTCGACGAGGGGCTCGCCGACCTCGTGAACGCCACCGAGCGCTGGGTCCGCGAGAAGGCCGACGAGAAGCGGCGTGCCGCGGAGGCCGCCCGCGTGTTCAAGACCCGCACCCTGCCCCTGGGCCTCGCCGGCCTGGGCGCCGCCGGCCTGCTCGGCGGGCTCGCCGTGCAGTGGTCGCGGCATGGCAGCCGGCTCCGCGCCGCCCGTGAGAAACTCGCGGCCTTCAAGGGCGAGGTGGTGTCGCTCTCCGACATCCTCGACACCGAGCAGGAACGCCACCGGATGCTGCCGCACGCCGATCCCGATTTCCAGACGCCGATGCAGGGCATGACGCGGGCCGCGTACGACAACGTGCAGGGGGCGATCCGCCGCTACCGTGAGCGGTGGCTCGGGCTGATGGACGTCTGGGAGAAGGCGCAGGAAAAGGTCGACTCGGAGTGGTTCCTCGGCACGGGAGCCTCGGAGGAGGCGATTCGGCTGCTCGATTCGGCGGAAGCCCGCCCGCCGCTCGCCGACGTGTCGGCCGAGTGCCGGGCGCCGCTCGACGCCCTTGAAACGGCACACGAGCAGGCCCGCGAGGCCGCGACGAAGGTGGATGCGGCCCTCGCCGAGGCCGCATCCCGCCTTGAAGCCGTGGCGCGACGGGGCCGGTCGAATGCGCCGTACCAGGCGGCGGTCGCCGAATCCATGCGGGGGCGGCAGCGGGCGGGCGAGCACGTCGAGAGCGATCCGGTTGCCGCGCGAGGTGGGCTCGACGAGGTCCGGTCCGCGCTCGAGGCCACCCTTGGCCGCATCGACTCCCTCGACGCGGCCGACGACCGCCGTCAGCGGGCCGTGGCGACCACCGCCGATACCGTGCGGAAGGTTCGTGACCGCCGCGCCGAGGGCTGGCGGCTCGAGGAGCCGGGCGCGAATCCCGACGACCGTCTCGAGGCGGCCGCCAGGCATGCCGAGGTGGCAGCGCAGCTGCTCGACTCAGGTGAGACGGAGGCCGCACTCGGCCACGTCGAGCAGGCCGAGCAGGCCAATGCGGAGGCCGCGGCCCTCGTCGAGAGCGTGGTCGCCGCGCGGGCGAAGGCCGACGAGATGCTTCCCGCGTGCGTCGCCCGGGTCGAGGCGCTCGTGGCGGCCCGCCGCTCGGCCGCCGCCGCCGCCGAGCGGCTTGCCGCCGGCTACGCGGAGGCCGCCTGGGTCGACGTGGCCGAGAACGTCAGCCGGGCGGACGACGGCCTGATGCGCGTGAAGACGCTGATCGACGAGGCCCGCGCCGCGCTGGCGCCGGATCGGCAGCACGAACTCCGCGGCGTCGCGCTGCTCGAGGAGGTGGTCCGCCAGGAGGACTGGGTGGAGGCGTGCCTCGTCGCCGTCACCGATCGTCTGGCGGAGCTCGACGGACTGAGGTCCGCCCTCCCCGGACGTCGCGACCGCACCGCCGCACGCGTGACCGCACTCGGGCAGCGGCTCCTTCGGCAGCGTACCGATCGCGTGCGTGCCAATGAACGCTGCCGCGAGGCCGGGAGGATCATCGAGGTGGCCGATGGCAACCTCTCCGCGGCTCGGCCCGACCCGCGGCAGGCGGCCAGGCTGATCGAGGCGGCGGACACCGCCGTGGCCCGGGGCGAGGAGCTCGCCGACGAGGACGAGCGGCTCGCTCGCCAGGCGGCCAACGACATCGACGAGACCGACGCCCTCGTCCGGCGGGTGGCGGCCTGGTACGCCGAGGGCGTTCAGGCCGACGTGCGGTCGGCCGCCTCAGCGGTCGACTCGGCGCGGGCGCTTCTCGAGCGGCAGCGGTACGAGGAGGCGATCCACACCGCGGCCGAGGCCTCCCAGCAGGCTCGCATCGCCTATGCCACCGCCACCACCGAGGCCGAACGCCGCCGGGTTCATCGCCAGCAGGAAATCCAGCGACGGCAGCTCGAGGAATCGTTCGCGCGGATGTCCCGTGGCGCCGGCCCGTGGGTCGTGCGGCTCCCCGGCGGCACGTTCACCGGACCCGATCCATGGCGGAGCATGTCGGCGCGGCCTCCGAAATCGACGTCGGCCGGCGGCGGCTGGTCTCGCGACGTGGCCCAGGTGAACTGGTAGCGACGCCGTCAGCGGAGCTCGACGGGAGAGACGTCGAGGCTGCCGATCTCGGCCGCACGAGCGGGCTTCGTGTCACCCGCGGGCCGCTGCTGGCGTGTCTCCAGCATGCGTTCCATGGCCGACACGCGGTCGCGGACGATCGGTGGCATCCGGCTGCGTCCCTCGGGCGTGTCGATGGTGTCGTTGAACACGACGTGGCCCCGGGCGTCGGAGACCACCAGCCGCGTCTCGTCGCCGCTCGTCAGGCGAATCTGGTAGTCCTCGTCCTGGCGGACGAGCGTCTCGTCGGCGAGCCGCCGCAGCGGGGCCGCGGCGATCGGGCCCTGCCTCGGCGCCGCCTGTTCGACGATGGCCAGCGAGGATGCCGTCGGCCGCAGTCCCCCGTTCGCGGCGGAGCTGCGGGGCTGGCCGCCCACGGGCTGCTGTCCAACGGGCACGACGATCTCGCGACCGCCCCGCAGGATGGTGCAGGCAAGCGGCTCGTCGCTCTCGGATGACTCGAGGAGGGCATCGAGCTGTTCGGGCAGCACGAGGAGTTGGTCGTCGAGCCGCACCAGCACGTCGTGCTGGGCGAAGCCGGCGCGGGCGGCCGTCGACCCGGGCATCACCGCCTCGACGACGAGCCCGGCGCCCCGGCGGAGAGCCAGTTGCTGCCGCAGCACGCCCGACGCCCGCGACAGCTTGAGGCCCAGTGCGGCGCACGACTTCGGTGTGATCGAGGCGTTGCCCGCGGGCTCGAGGTGCGATCGCGGGGCATCGGCGGCGTGGGCCGTCAGGCATGCCACGCACGCGATGGCGATGCCCGCGGCGATCCGAACGTGCCGGGTTGGAGAGAGTGTGTGGCTCATGCTCGCACGGGATGGGGCTCGGACTGGGCACCCTCCTGCCCACGCCGGAGCGGGATATGTGACGTTTTTCTCCGTTCCACGCCAGACGACTCTTCGTTGTGTCCGAGGTCGCGACGGCCCCCGGAGTCTGGGCAAGCCGCGGAAGAGGGGCGACGGTGATCCCCCGGGAGAGCCTGCGTGGAACGGGGGAGCATGGCGGCCCCGCCGGGTCGGGAAGGCGTCGGCTGATCGACCGGCACGACCCGTCCGATACGTGGAGTGGGGGACGGTTCCCGGCACCAGGACCGGTCGCCAGCCGCCCCGCTCAAGGGCCCCGGAGAATCGGCACCATGCCAC
>CAIKWU010000130.1 GCA_903831155.1 uncultured Planctomycetaceae bacterium
CGTTCCCGCCCTGCTCGGAGTGGGCATCGTGCTCGACACGAAGTCGCTCGTGCTGGCGGTGATGTTCCTGATGCTCTTCGGCTTCGGATGGGGCTTCTTCGACACCAACAACATGCCGATCCTCTCCCAGATCGTGCGGCCGGAGCAGCGGGCTGCGGGCTACGGCATGATGAACCTGGCCAGCATCTCGTTCGGCGGCCTCGCCGACGTGGGATTCGGATGGCTCCGCGACCACCAGGTGCCCCTCCCGCTGATCTTCGGCGGCTTCGCGGCCCTCGCCTGCCTGTCCGCCTGGCTGGTGCTGTGCATCCGTCCTGATGCGAACCGGCCTGGGGGCGGAACCCAAGGGGCGGAGTAGGAACCGCCTCAGAATAAATCTTTCCAACACCGGCTGGGGCCCCTATACTCGGCCGACGCTGGGGTTTCGCGCGGATAGGTCGGCCTCCGGGCAGGGTCGCGGTCGTTGAAGAATGAGGAGATTTCCCATGCTCTCTCCTGGCGCTCGCGGGCGATCACTGGTTGCGATGGCCGTCTGGTTGACGGCCGCGTTCGCCGCGACGGCCGTCCTCGCGCCCATCATGGCGCAGGACATCCGCTACTGGGACATCGACGGCCCCACGCCCGGCGCGGGTGGGGCGACTCCGAGCGGCACGTGGAGCAGCACGGCCGCCAACTGGAGTCCGAGCGCAGCCGGCGACGCGACGACCGACGTGTGGATCTCGGGCACGGGCGTGGGCGACGGTGGCGTGGCGTTCTTCTCGGCTGGCAGCGACGCGACCGGTTCGTTCACCGTCACGATCGACGGCACGAACTTCGCCTCGGGCATGGTCGTCAACCAGGGGACGGTCAATCTCAGCGGCACCGGGGTCGTCGGCATCGGCTCCGGCACCGTCACGGTGCGGCCGGGCGCCACGCTCGGGATCAACAACCAGGCGCGGGTCACGCAGACGACCGGCGGCCTGCTCGTGCTCGACGGCGGAACCCTGCTGATGTCGAACACCGGCAGTGCCGGCTCACTGTGGACGCCGTTCGGATCGGGCATCCTCCTCGGCAGCAACGGCGGCACGGTGAACTACAACGTCGGCAACAACGTCACGATCTTTCAGGGTTTGTTCCAGGGGGAGGGAGGCACCACCACGGTCGGCGCGCAGACGCTCACGAAGACCGGCACGAGCGAACTCCGCGTGCAGGGAGCGAACACCGCGAACTACACCTTCGAGAAACTGCGGGTGCTCGGGGGCCTGTATCGCATCGGCAGCAGCACCAATGCCTCGGGGCAGCTCTCGAAGGAAACCGGGTTCGGCGCGATGCCGTTCGGTGAGACCCCCGACGCGATCACGCTCGACGGCGGGGCCATCGGCGTGAGCTTCTCGATGACCACCGACCCGTTCCGCGGCATCACGCTCGGCGGCGGCGGGGGCGTGCTCAACACGACCGCTGCGACGCTCGCGATCAGCGGCCCGATCTCGGGCACCGGCGCCCTGCGGATCGTGGGACGCGGCGCGACGCTCGGCGGGGCCAACTCCTACAGCGGTGGCACCGTGATTGGCAGCGAGTTCGCGATGGTGGGCGGCATCTCGGGAACGACCAGCGGCACGCTCACGATCGATTCCGATCTCCGGCTGGGCGCGGTGCCGGGCGTGGAGGAGGCGGCCAACGTTCGGCTCGGCACGGACACCGCGGCTGGCGTGCTGAACGTCACGGCGAGCACGCTCTTTCCGGCGACCCGGGGATTTCGCGTTGGCAGCGCGGGCGGCACGCTGGGGGTCGGCACCGGGGCCACGGTCACGCTCGCGGGGCCGCTGAGCGGCACGGGGTCGTTCATCAAGACGAGCAGCGGGACGCTCGTGCTCTCCGGCAGCAACTCGATCTCCGGAGGCATCACCAGCTGGGCCGGCGGCATGCTGGAGGTGTCGTCCGATGCGAACCTCGGTGCCGTCTCGGGCACGCTTCAGCCCGGCGCCCTGACGCTCGCCGGCGCCACCACCAGCGGCCGCGTCCGGGCGACCGAGTCGTTCACCATGCATCCCAACCGGGGGATCACGATCAACGTGGGCGGCACCACGGCCACGCCGCTCGGCGGGACGATCGACGTGGCCGCCGAGAAGACGTTGACGGTCCCCGGGCCGATCGCCGGGCCCGGGCGGCTCACGAAGTC
>CAIKWU010000131.1 GCA_903831155.1 uncultured Planctomycetaceae bacterium
CGCAAAGCTGCCCGCCGGGATGGCGGGCGCTTCAAGCCCCAGGCTGCACCGGCCACGAGGGCGGTGCAGCCGTAAACTCAATGCTTGATGATGAACTCGTTGGAGTTCAGCACCGCCCACCAGACGTCCTGGAGCGCGCCCACCACGTCCCCCTTCCGGGCCGCCACCATCTGGTTGGCCATCGACAGTTCGGGGCCCGACGGCTTCCGCGCCAGCGCCGCCATGTAGAGGGTCTCGATCTTCGAGGCATTGCTCATGGAACTGCCGGCGATCTTGTCCAGGAAGCCCCCCTTTCCGGTCGAGACGGCATTCTTGATCATGTCGCCGTTGAACATCATGAGCACCTGGGGGATCGAGCCGTTGAAGGTCGTCGCATCGTCGCCCTCGTCGGTGCCGAAGGCGATCACGAACTGCGACAGCCAGGCGTCCTTCCTCTTGGCCGCCTCCTCGCCGCGGGCCGCCTGATCCGCCTCGGTCGCGGTCAGCAGCGACTCATACAACTCCTCGGCATGCATCTGCCGCAGGTAGAAACGCGTGAACTTCGGCTTCTCGCCGAGCGACGGGTCGTCGCGGACATTCGCCGTCGTCGCCCGGCTGGAGAGCGCATAGGGCTTCGAGAGCACGATCCACCTGGCGAGTTCCTTGAGGTCGAAACTCTGCTCCCGGAACTTCTCGGCGAGGCCGTCCAGCAGTTCGGGATGTGACGGCGGGTTGTGCTCGCCCAGATCGTCGACCGGCTTGGTGAACCCGTAGCCGAGGAAGTGACCCCACATCCGGTTGACGATCGCCTTGGGAAAGTAGGGACTGGCCTTGATCAACTGCACCAGTTCCCGGCGGCGATGAACGCCGTACGAATCGCCCTCCGGACTCTTGGCGGGAAGGTAGCCGCTCTTGGAGATCTCGGTGCCGTCGACGAACACGGGATACGCCACCTTCATCAGGCCGTTCCGCAGCTCGTAGTAGAGCTCTGCCTCCTCCGGATTGCCCCCCTCGCCGGCGAAATCCTCGTCGACGAGCTCCACCCACTGCACGTCGTCGGTGCCACCCCGCTTCCTCAGCGCGCGAGTCTGCCGGAAGAACGCGTTGAGCTCCCAGAACTGGTTCTGCTTTCCCTTGTTGAAGGGGTGGTTGTGGCACTGGGTGCACTGCACCTGCAGGCCGAGGAAGATCTGAGCGGTCTTGGCCGTCGCCTGAACGCCGTTCTCGACCCCCATCTCTTCCATCTTGCCGCTGAGGAAGTTGGTCGCCCCATTGAAGCCGTCGACGTCCTTCCGGTTCGCATTGGCCCCCGTCGCCGTGACGAGCTCCTCCATGAAGCGGTCATAGGGGATGTTCTTCGACAGCGCCCGACGCAGATACTGCCGCATGCCCGGACGATTGACCCGTTCGTTCGTCACGTCTCTCCCGATGAGCACCGTCGTCCAGATGTCGGTCCAGTGACGGGAATACTCGTCCTCGTACTCGTCGCCCAGCAACCGCGACACGAGGTCGGCACGCTTGGTGGACGACTTGTCGGCGAGAAACGCCTTGAGCTCCCCGACCCTCGGAATGCGGCCGATGAGATCGAGGTGCACCCGGCGGCACCACTCGCCGTCGGCGGCATCGGTCGAAGGCCGCAGGCCCGCCTCCTCCCACGATGCCACGATCCGCTCGTTGATGAACTTCACCTGCGGGATGCCGTAATGGTCGAGTTCCGCGGACTTCTCCTCGGCCCGAGCGGCCAGACTGCCGCAGACCACCAGCGCGACGACGATCAAGGACCTCGACGGCGTCATGTGGACCTCCTCTGCAGCTGGAATCGCCCGACAGACAAACCCTGTCTCGAGTCTATTCGGCTGCGGCCCCGAGGCCTATTCCCGTCCCCCCCGGCGGACCGGCGGAATCAGGTGGCGACCTTCTCCATCCGGTGGCGACCGACTGTATCCGGTGGCGACCGCCTGAATCCGGTGGCGACCGCCTGAATCCGGTGGCGACCGCCTGAATCCGGCGGCGACCGCCTGAATCCGGTGGCGACCGGCTGTGTCAGGTGGCGACCGGGCTGGCCGACTCGACCTGTGGCCGCTGGGGGCGGCTGGCCGAAGACTCGGCACCCACGAACTCCAGGATCGCCCTCGGCCCGGCATCGCCAAGCCGCGGGGTCGCCAGTTTGAGGATGCGAGTGTAGCCGCCCGGACGGTCCACGAACCGCGGGGCGATCTCCTCGAACACGACTCTCGCCGCCTGCTTGTCGCCGAGCAGTTGCACCACCCGCCGGCGGGCCTTCACGGCCGGCGCCATCGCGGCCGCCCACTGCTTCCACTGATCGCTCGTCCTCCACTGCTTCCAGGCGGCGGAGTCACGACCTGCTGACGTCCCGTGCGCCGACGCCCGCTTCGCCGCGGCCAGCCCGTGCTTGGCGATCGTCACGCACCGCTCCACGAGCGGACGGACTTCCTTCGCCTTGGCCACGGTGGTCACGATCCGACCCGGTACCTTCGGAGCCCCAGGCTCGTCGGCATCCACCTTGCGGGCGGTGAGCATGAGCGCGGACGCGAGATTGCGGAGCAGGGCCCGCTGGTGGGAGGGGCTCCTGCCGAGCACCCGGCCTTTCCGACGATGACGCATGGTGATGTTCCTCTGACTGTCTGTGTTCTATCCGCATTCCCCGGCGAGTTCCGCCGGGGTCGTGCTCAGGCACCGGCGCCCGCCGGAGCGTCCATGCCGAGCCGCAGGCCGATCTCCTGCAACTTCTCCTCGATCTCCTGGAGCGTCGTGTCGCCGAAGTTTCGCACTTCGAGGAGCTCGTCGCGGGATCGCGTCACCAGGTCCCGCACCGTCTTGATTCCCTCTTCGTGCAGGCAGTTGCTCGCACGGAGCGAGAGCCGCAGGTCCGACACGAGCATCCCGAGCCGGCTCTCGAGCGGAGCCTCGACGGCGAACAGGCTGGCGACGCTCGGCAGCGACACCGCCGGCCCCGGCTTGGTGTAGCCCACGAACGGGTTGAGGTGCTTGCGAAGGATCTTGGCGGCCTCGACGAGTGCCATCTCGGGCGTCACGGTGCCGTTCGTCCAGATCTCCATCGTGAGCTTGTCGTAGTTGGTCTTCTGCCCCACGCGGGTCTCCTCGACCTCGTACTTCACGCGGGTGACGGGGCTGAACACGGCGTCGACCGGGATGATCCCGATCTCCTGGGATGCCTGGCTCTGCTCGCTCGACGGCACGTACCCACGGCCGTTCTCCACGACCATCTCGAGTTCGAAGGGCACGTCGTCGGTGAGCGTCGCCAGCACGAGATCCTTGTTGACGACCTCGACGGCATCGTCGGTCAGAATGTCGGCGCCGGTGATCGGCCCCTTGGTGCTCTTCTCGACGCGCAGAACGCGGGTCGAATCGCTGTGGTTCTTGACCACGAGGCTCTTCACCGCGAGCACGATGTCGGTCACGTCCTCGAGCACACCCTTGATGGTGGTGAACTCATGGAGCGCCCCGGAGAGCTTGATCTGGGTGACGGCGCTCCCTTCGAGGCTCGACAGCAGCACCCGCCGCAGGCTGTTGCCAACGGTGGTGCCGAAGCCGCGCTCGAAGGGTTCGGCCGTGAACTTGCCGTACGTCGGCGACAGGGTCTTGGGGTCGGCCGTGACCGCACCGGGAAGTTCAAGACCACGCCAGCGGATATGCATGCGTCGCTCCTTGGAAAATCACTTGGAACAAAGCTCGATGATCAGATTCGCCTGCACCGGGATCGACACGTCCTCGGCGGACGGCAGACGGTCGACTCGCCCCTCGGGGATCGCTCCCTCGACGCGGGACAGAAAGTCCGGCACGTCGCGCCGGAACTCGGCGAGCGACTTGTGCACCAACTGCAGGCTCTTGGCGCGGTTCTTGACCCGCACCAGATCGCCGGGCTTGACGAGGTAACTCGGCACGTCGACCCGACGGCCGTTGATCGTGATGTGGCCGTGAAGCACGACCTGCCTCGCCCCGGATCGCGAGGGAGCGAAGCCGAGCCGGTGCACCACGTTGTCGAGCCGCCGCTCCAGGAGCGTCAGCAACGACTCGCCGGTGTTGCCGCGGCCGCGCTCAGCCCGGGCGAAGTAGGTGCGGAACTGCCGCTCCAGCACGCCGTAATAGTGCTTGACCTTCTGCTTTTCGCGAAGGTGCAGGCCGTAGTCCGTCGGCTTTGGCCGCCG
>CAIKWU010000132.1 GCA_903831155.1 uncultured Planctomycetaceae bacterium
GGTTGTTGGTGGGTGAGGTTGTAGACCGACTCGCGGTGTGCTGGCCGGTGTCGTGGGATGTGGTGGTGAAGGTGGACATGAATGAAATGGTTCCTGTTTTTGGTTTGTGAGAGGGGGCTGGGGCCGGGGTGGTGACTCACTCTCAACGGCGGATTCGTCCCTAGATTTGCCCGATTCGTCCCAAGCGCGCCCGATTCGTCCCTACCCATGCCCGATTCGTCACATTTTGGATTTTGTGGCTTGACGGTTTTTTGTTGCCTCATAAAAAACCGGAAGTGTGGTGGCGTGTCTGGAAGGTAATCCACACACACACACACACACACGGAGACTCGTTGATGAAAAGGTCCATGGTTTCGTGCGCCCGTCTGCCCCGCGTCGTCTTTATGGTCGGCGTGGCGGCCCTACTCGGTTCGCTGGCTGCTCCTGCCCACGCCGTCACGATTGACTGGGTGACGGTAGGCGATCCGGGGAACACGGCAGATACCACGACCTATGGAGCCGTGGCCGACTCGTTCCAGATTATGAAATACGAGTGGACCAATTCGCAGTACGTGGACTTCCTAAACGCGGTCGATGCATCCGGTACGAATCCCAAATCGGTCTACAACGCCAACATGGGCAGCAACGCCCGCGGCGGGATCAGTTTCACAAGCGGGGCAGCCAGCGGCAGCAAATACGCAATCAGGACGAACATGGGCGACAAGCCGGTGAACTACGTGAGTTGGTTCGATGCGGCGCGGGTTGCCAACTGGCTCCAGAACGGTCAGGGCTCGGGCAGCACGGAGACGGGCGCTTATACGCTCAACGGCAGGACGAGCGGTACTGCCCCAGCAGCGAACCCGGGAGCGTCGTATCTTCTGCCGACGGAAAACCAGTGGTACAAGGCGGCCTACTACAAAGGCGGCGGGACGAACGCCGGCTACTGGGCTTACGCCACGCAGAGCGACAGTGACCCCACGGCGGTGACTGCTGGCACGACCGGCATCGGCTCCGCAGGTAGCACGGGGAACTTTGCGAACTACAACTCGGCAGCCGACTGGAATTCCCAAGACGGCAACGTGACGACGGTGGGCACAAATGGTGGCGCAAGCGCTTACGGCGCCTTTGACATGAGCGGGAACCTGTACGAATGGAACGACCTCACGGGCGCTGCCGGCTCGACTCGTGGGCTGCGGGGCGGCTACTGGTTCAACAACGCGTTCACCTTTTCGTCCTCCATCAGGAACACGGACGCCTCGTCGTTCGAGGGCGACAACGACGGTTTTCGTCTCACAAGTCCGGTTCCCGTGCCCGAGCCATCGACGTGGGTGATGGGACTGGCGGGAATCGCCTGTGCGGGTTGGCAGATGTATCGCCGTCGCAAGCGGGCCTGACACGCACCAACCAACGTGACTTCAACGCGAGGGGAGCAGGTTCCATCATGGGCCTGCTCCCCTCTTTGTTTTCACGGCCGGAATCAATTTGCTCGTCCGATCAGGTCTAAAGGCGACCATCCGAGGGCTGCTCCTGTCATGCTGAGCCCGGGTGCTCAGTGTTCCCTTTTTGACCGTTTCTCGGGCCCCTACGGGGGTCTACTCCTGTATAAGGACCTGTAGGGGCGTTCGGCTGCCGCCTTACGCCCCCTCGAACTGCCGGTTTATTTCACAACAA
>CAIKWU010000133.1 GCA_903831155.1 uncultured Planctomycetaceae bacterium
CTTTTCGTTGGCGCCCCCGTGGAGCGGCCCCTTGAGGGCGCCGATCGCCGCGGTGATTGCGGAATGCATGTCGGAGCCGGTGGAGGCGACGGTGCGGGCGGCGAACGTCGAGGCGTTGAACTCATGCTCGGCATAGAGCACGAGCGTGGTGCCGAAGAGGGCGATGTGGGCCGGCGACGGTTCGCGGCCGGTGAGCCGCTGGAGCAGCGCCTTGGCGATGGGGCCGTCCGGCCAGGGCTGCGGGCTGCGGCCGCCCGTGAGATCGATCCAGGCGGCGAGGATCGCCGGCGTCTGGCCGAGTAGCCGCTCCGCCTGCGCGATCAGGGCGTTGCGGCCGCCGGGCGTGTCGTCCTGCTCCACGAGCCCGAGCATGCTGGTGCCAGTGCGGAGGGCGTCCATTACCGATGCCTGCGGGCTCGCCTCGGCGAGCCGTGCGAGGGCGTCGAGTACCCGGCCGTCGAGCGACCGCGCCGCCGCAGCCAGCCGCGTCGAAAACGCGGTGTGCTCGGCCCGGGTCGGCAGTTCGCCGTGCAAGAGCAGCCACGCCACCTCCTCGAAGTCTCCCGTCTCCGCCAGGGGTTCGATGGCGTAGCCGCGGTAGCGGAGCGTGCCGTCGAGGGAGCAGATCGCGGTCTGGCCGGCGATCACGCCAGCGAGGCCCTTGGCGAACTCGGTCGAGGGGGTGGGTGAGGCTGCCATCACGTGGGCTCCTGGTGGCCTTGGGGGCGGGCGAAGCGATGCCGCTCCGGATGTTTGGGGTCGTAGTCGAGCAGGGCGTAGAGCTCCTCCCGCGACTGCATCAGGTCGAGAAGGCTCTCCTGGCTGCCCTCCTCCGCGATCATCGCGAGGCCGGCCTCCATCGCCTTCATCGCCAGTCGCATGAGCGTCACGGGGTAGAGCACCGCGGTGAATCCGAGGTCGGCGAGGTCGGGAATCGAGATCAGGGGGCTCGTGCCGAACTCGGTCATGTTGGCCAGCAGCGGGGTCGACCCCGTGAATGCCCGGCCGACGCGACCAAACTCATCCCGGGACTGAAGGGCCTCGGGGAAGAGCCAGTCGGCGCCGGCGTCGCGGTAGGCGTGGAGCCGCTCGAGGCAGTCGTCGAGGCCGTGGACGCTCCGCGAGTCGCAGCGGCCGATGATCACGGTGCCGGGATCGCGGCGGCCGGCCGCCGCGGCCGCGAGCTTCTCCGCCATCTCCGCCGTGTCGATCACCTGCTTTCCGGCGAGGTGCCCGCACCGCTTGTCGGCGCCCCGCTGGTCTTCGAGCTGGATCGCGGCGGCACCGGCCGCCTCGAGAAGGCGGACGGTCTCCTCAACCTCCCGGGGGCCCCCGAAACCGGTGTCGGCATCGACGACCAGCGGGATCGAGACGGCGCGGGCGAGGATTCGCGTCTGCTCGACGAGCTGATCCCGGGTGAACAGGCCGATGTCGGGCACGCCGAGGCTGCCCGCGGAAAAGGCTGCTCCCGACAGGTAGATCGCGTCGAATCCGGATGATTCGACGAGCTTGGCGGCGAGGGCGAATGGGGCCCCGACGATGCCGAGGGTTTCCGTGGTGGCGGCCCTTCTGAGCGCCTCGCCGCCGGGTGCGGTCGCGGGGCCGTCGGGCGCAGGGCGGAGGGCGGAGGCGGTCATCGGTATCCTTTGGGCTCCGGGAGGATCGACGGAGCGTTTATAGATGCATGGCGTGACGGGTGAAAGCGGCGGCGATCGAGAGGCGGGTTGGGCCCGTGCCCTCCTCGAATGCCTGCTCATCACCGCCGCGTTCGCCGCGGCCGGCGCCTGGCCCACACCCGACGTGAACGAAGCGGTGTATCTCACGAAGGCGCGGCATGCCGCCGATCCCTCGTGGGGGCGTGGTGATTTTTTTCTGGAGACGCCCGACGCGCACGGCATCTTCTACCTGGTGGCGGGACCGGTCGCCGCGGCGCTGCCACTCGATCAGGCGGCGTGGCTCGGCCGGGTCGCCGGCTGGGCGTTGCTCGCGATCGGGTTCCGCCACGCGGCGGTGCCGCTGCTGGCGTCGTCGTGGGCACGGGTCGTCGCCGCGGCCCTGTTCTCGTTCGCCCTCCGCACGACGACGGCGGCGGGCGAGTGGGTGATCGGGGGCTGTGAGGCGAAGGTGTTCGCCTGGGCTGCCGTGCTGGGCGGCCTCGGCGAGGTGGCGAAGGCCAGGTTTCCTGTCGCCTTCCTGTGCTGCGGGATCGCGACGGCGTTCCATCCGATCGTGGGCGGCTGGGCGCTGGTGGCGACGGTCGCCGTGTGGATCGCAGCCCGGATGAAGACGGAGGAACCTGCGGCTCCGCGTCGCCGGGTCGCCTGGAGGGACGCGGCGTTCATCGCCGCCGGAGTGGCCGCCGCGGCGGCCGGCGTGCTGCCCGCGCTCGGGCTCACGGCGGGTGTCGATGTGGCCACGCGAGCCGCCGCCACGAGGATCTACGTCGTGGACCGGCTATCGCACCACCTGCTGGCCCGGACGTTCGCCGACGGCCTGATCGCGCGGCACGTCCTCGCCGTGGCGGTCTGGTGGCTGCTGTCGCGATTCCTCACATCGTCGGCGCCGCGGCGTCGCATCGCCACCTTCACGTGGGCCGCGCTCGCGATCTCGGTCGCCGGCATCGGCGTCTCGCTGATCGAGGCGTGGGCCCCCGCGACCGCCTACTCGCTCCTCCGCTACTACTGGTTCAGGCTCGCTGACGTGGCCGTGCCCTTCGCCCTCGCGACGACGCTTGCCGCGGTGCTCACCGACAGGGAGGCGATGAGGCGGCTCGCGATCGGCAGGCCGGCGTGGCTTCGGGCGGCGACGGTCGGCCTTCTGGTTGTCGACCTTGCGGTGCAGAGCTCCCACTGGCCGCTCCCGGGCCGCCCGCCAGTGGCCCCGCGGGCGGACATGAAGCTCGCCGCCGCGGCCTGGGCCGACATCTGCGACTGGGTGCGGGAGCACGTGCCGGCGGATGCCTGCTTCCTGACGCCGCGGGGCGCGGCCAGTTTCACGTGGCGGACCGGTCGCCGCGAAGTCGTGTCATGGAAGAACAGCCCGCAGGACGCGGCGTCCCTGGTCGAGTGGCGCAAGCGGATCGTGGACTGCTTCTCCCGCTCGGGCTCGCTGGTGGAGATGGAGCGATCGACCGTGTCGCTGGGGCCCGAGAGGCTCAGGGAGGTTGCCCGGCGCTACACCGCCGACCACGTGATCGTGCCGCTCGACGCCCCCGGCATCGACTCGATTCCGGGTGAGCGGCTCCACGAGAACGGCACCTATGCCGTCTATCGGCTCACGGTCACGGCCGCTGGGCCTACAGAGGAACGTTGAGCTTCTCCGCCTGGAGACGGATCACGTGCTCAAAGGCCGGAAAGGGGTGTTTTTTCCCACGGCGGATCGCCCACAGGTAGGTCGAGTCGACGAGCTTCTCGGGCAGGCGGCCGTCGCGGACCCGCTCCACGACCGTCTCGATGAACTTGACGTCCCGCGAGGCCTTCACCCGCAGCCCGGTCTTGAGACGGTCTTCGAGCGACGCGATGCCACCCCGATCAGTCTTCGGCGAGTCGGCGTGGCACAGGCCGACGACGCCGACCAGGCTGAGGGTGGCGACCAGCATCGCAGCGCGACGGTTCATGGCGAATCTCCTCGCAAATGCCTCACACGAAGCGGGCGACGGCATACGACTTCTTTCCGGACCGCAGGACGAGCATGGAGGAGCCCGCCAGATCACCGGCCGTGAGACGCCGGGCCGGATCGGTGACGCGGCGGTTGTTCACGTAGCCGCCCCCCTGCTCGATCGTGCGGCGGGCGGCACTCGCGCTCGGGGCGAGTCCGGTGGACTTCAGCGCCTCGACGAATGGCAGCCCATCGCCGTCGAGGCACGCCCGAGGAAACTCATGGCTCGGCACGTCCGCGAAGATCTCCGCGAGGGCCGCGTCGTCGAGGCTGGCGATCTCGGCCCCGAAGAAGATCTCGGTGGCCTGCCGCGCCGCGGCCAGCCCCGCCTCGCCGTGGACGAGCCGCGTGAGTTCCTCGGCGAGCCGCTTCTGCGAGTCGCGGGCGGCCGGGTTGGCCGTCCGCCGGGCGTCGAGATCGGCGACATCCTCGAGAGGAAGCTCCGTCAGCCGCAGGAGGCACCTGCCCGCGTCGTCGTCGTCGAGGTTGATCCAGTACTGGTAGAAGCGATACGGGCTCGTTCGTCGCGGATCGAGCCAGATCGCGCCCGACGCCGTCTTCCCCATCTTCGTGCCGTCGGCCTTCGTCAGCAGCGGGCAGGTGATCCCGTGCAGGTCCCGGGAGCGGAGCCTGCGACCGAGCTCGATGCCGGCGGTGATGTTGCCCCACTGGTCGCTGCCGCCGATCTGCACGCGGCAGTCGAGTGAGTCGGAGAGGTGCACGAAGTCCCACGCCTGAAGCAGCATGTAGCTGAACTCGGTGTAGGAGATGCCCCCGTCACGATCGAGGCGACTCTTCACGGAGTCCTTGGCGAGCATCTGCGAGAGCGGGAAGTGCTTGCCGACGTCGCGGAGGAACTCGAGGTAGCCCACGCCCCGCATCCAGTCCGCATTGTTGACGACGTGCACCCGATCGCCGGCCGACCCGAGCACGGCACGGATCTGCCGGCCCACCCCGCTGATATTGGCCTCGAGTTCGGTCGGCGAGAGGAGATTCCGCTCGTCGCTGCGTCCGCTGGGATCGCCGATCATCCCGGTGGCGCCGCCGACGAGGGCCACCGGCTCATGGCCGGCCCGGGCGACGCGGCGAAGAAGGATCAGGGCGACGAGATGGCCGACGTGCAGGCTGTCGGCGGTGGGGTCGAAGCCCGCGTAGACCCGCCGACCGGGCGTGGCGAGCCACTGCCGAAGCGCCGCCGCGTCGGTCGACTGGTGGACGAGGCCGCGGGCCTCGAACTCGGTGACGAGGTCGTGGGGCATGGGCTACCGCCAGAGGTCGCCGTCGGCGAAGGGGTGTGTGGGGCCGCCGAGTTTCGGGGCGGGGAGGGCCTTGAGCGCCTGCTCGGCGAGCCTCAGATCCTCCCGGCAGGTGATCTTCAGATTGATCGGCGATCCGGGCACCACGGTGACGGGATGACCGCTCCGCTCCACGAGGGAGGCCTCGTCGGTGGCCGGACCGTCCCGGTGGACGGCGAAGGCCTTCACGAGCACCTCGCGCGAGAAGACCTGCGGCGTCTGAGCCTCCCAGAGCCCGGTGCGGTCGACCGTCTCGGTGATCACGTGGTCGGCGTTGACCCGCTTGAGCGTGCCCACCACGGGGATCGCGAGGATCGCCGCGCCGGTGCGAGCCCCGGCCGAAAACACCCTGTCGATCCATGCCGGCGCCAGGCAGGGCCGCGCGGCGTCGTGGATCGCCACCATGTCGATGTCGTCGGCGAGTTTCTCGAGCCCGTTGCGGACCGAATCGGCCCGCGTCGCACCCCCCTCGGCCAGACTGATCCCCATGAAGGCGAGGTTGGCCCCGAACTTCTCGGTGAACGCCTGGCGGTCGTCCGGTGACACCACCACGACGACCTGCTTGACGTCATCGCGGTCGGTGAACTTCTCGGCGGAGTGCAGCCACACCGGCCGGCCGGCGAGCGGCGCGAACGGCTTCTTGTAGTTGGCGTCCTGAAAGCGGCTGCTCTGCCCGGCGGCCGCCAGAATCACTCCGAAGCGGGGCATGGCACCTCCGCCTCGGCGACGACGCGATCCATGAGGATGCGGAGACCGGCCTTCGTCGCCGGCCGGTCGTGGATCCAGCCGGCGAACGCCTCGCCGTGGGCGCCGTAGATGTCGTGCAGCCAGCGGGGGGCATCGGTCCTCAGCCAGTGACGGAAGACGAGCCACTTCGGGTTCGACTCGCCGTAGACCTCGCGGGCGACCCAGCAGAAGCCGCCACCCCCGCCGCCCAAGCCACCTCCGCCACCGCCGAGCCCACCACCGCCGCCACCACCACCGAGGCCACCACCACCGAGGCCACCACCACCGAGGCCACCACCACCGAGGCCACCGCCAGCGCCACCACCGAGTCCGCCTCCTCCCAGGCCACCACCGCCACCACCGAGCCCACCGCCATCAGCGGCACCTGTGCCGCCAGCACCCGCACCCGAGAAGTTGAACTGCGTCACCTGACCGACGCCTGAGAACAGCGGCTGGCAGCGGACGCGTACATATCGGCGATCGGGCGAGACGACGACATCAGCCGTGTGGTTCAACCCTTCCGGCAGCGTGGTAATGACGGGCTGGTAGCCGACCGCGCCCCCGCGGATGAACGGTGAGCGAGCGTTGAGTCCAGGTCCCGGCCCACCCCGGCTCTGGGAGAGCGACTCGGTGGCCGCCCGGTCGTCGATTGCGGCGAGCTGCTGGGCCAGAATGAGGCGGCTCACGGACTTCTGGAGAAGGATGTCCTGGGAGATCTGGGCGTCGAGGACCGGCTCCTGCCGCCGCCCTTCCGGAACCGACACCGCCAGCACCTGATCATCGGAGGTCACGGGCACCTGCTGCTTGAGACGTTGCTCTCGGTCGGTGCCGCGGTTCAGCGTCATCTCGACGGTGATCATGTCGGCGGCCACCCTCCCGGCGGCCCGCCGCACGAGCATGCGGTAGTCTCCGGGGTAGGCGAGGGTCGCGACATACCGCTCTCGTTGCAGGCCCGCGGCCTCGCCGCTGACTGTTCCGGCTTCGTCGAGCAGGACGCCGCCCGAGGTCGAGCGCGGTGACGATCGTGAGCAGACGGTGCCTGCGGGTTCTTCCACCAACAGGTCGACGTCGGCATCGCCATTCCACGAGACGTCGATGACGAGGTCGCGTACCAGGGCCGCATCGACAGCCGCCTGAAACGCCTTTGCCTCGTCGAGTCGGCCAGCCGTCGTCAGCGAATCGATGGTGGCCTTCGACAACCGGGCGGCACGAGCCACTACCTCGCCATCCGCTGCCGGCCACTCGTGGACCAGCACGCCCGGACAGGCCCAGGTCAGGGCATCGGCGTCATCGGTGCGTGCGGCCACTGTCATCGCGAGGGCGTAGGCCTCACGGCTCGTCGGATCAAGCCTGGTCACCTTCCGGCAGATGCGGAGTGCCTGGCGATCGGAGCCGAAGCGGGCGAGGTAGTGGGCCAGCCCGAGGAGTTCCGAAGCACTGGAACTGAAGTCGGCCGTCGAGAGCAGGACGCGGTCGATCTCCTCGCGGGACCGCCCGGCCGCCTCCATCGCCAACGCGAGGGACTCATACATCCATGGTTCGGCATGCCCGGTGGCGATCGCCGCGGAGATGAGATCCACGGCTCGATCGAACTGTCCGGCCTTTCCCAACTCGGCCGCTGACACCCTGAGCCGGGCCATTCGGCTCTCCCATTCACGACGGTCGGGTTGCTCAGTGCCAGCTGGGCTCGGTGCGAGGTACTCCGCCAGCGATTTGGTCAGGTCGGCCGATGCAAGGACCGACTCGGGAAGGCCGATGCGGTCCCCCTCCTCCCCAGAGGAGACCTCAGCAGCCGTTTGGATGATCGAGGTGTCGATCCGGCTCTTCGCGGAGCGATCCCGGGCAGCGGCAACCTGGAATGGCCCACCGGCAAGCTCCCGCGCGGGCAGGCGTGGTGTCACGACCACGTCCATGAGGCCGCGGACCAGCGACTTGGCGAGCGGGCGGCCCCGAAGCCACGCGGCGAACGACTCGCCCTGTTGCCCATAAAGGCCTCGCAGCCACGAGGGCGCATCGCTCGTCAGCCACTCGCGGAACACCGTCCACCGGGGGTCGTGCACGCCGTAGACCTCGCGGGCGACCCAGCAGAAACCGCCACCCTGGACGGGGTTGCCCATGCCGCCACCCGGCTGCATGCCGTTGTTCTGCTGCTGCGGGTTGGCGCCGCCGAGATTGAACGGATTGACGCCGTTCTGAACGTTGAGCGGGATCACGAGGTCACCCACCGGATAGGCTCTCACGATCATCGTCTCAGCAGCGGCCTGCTTGGTCGTGATCCGGAGGACATCGTCCTTCACGACGTACGTGAGGTCGTTCGTGCCAAGGATCTGCCGGAGTGCCGAACGCAGCGGAACGCCCGGCAGCTTTTCCGTGATCGTCGGCTCCTCCAGATCAAGGCCCTCGAGGGCCTTGGTATCGAAGACGACCGGAATTCCATACTGACCTTCGATCGCGGCCTTCACATCCTTGAGGGAGTTCATCTCGAAACTGAACCCGGGTCCAGTTTGAGTTTCCAGTGCCTCGTTGATCCTTTTTTCCACCGGACTCAACGGGTCA
>CAIKWU010000134.1 GCA_903831155.1 uncultured Planctomycetaceae bacterium
GTTCTTCGCCACGGGCCTCTATGACGCCGGGAACTACAACGCGGCGTCTGGAAGCATCGCCGCCGTGCCTGAACCGAGCGTGCTGGGGTTGGTGGGCATCGGGGCTGGCGTCGCGGGGTTGATGGCGATGAGCCGGAAGCGAGCGGGCTGACACCTAAGAAGAAGCGGCACAGGTTAGCCCGCCAGGCCCGCTTCGCGCCTGCAAGAGTGCGTTTCACGGCGGCTGGCTCGACCTCGCGAGTGTGCTCCTCGATGACCGGCTGCACCATGGCTCTCGCTGGTCTGGCCTGCGCCGGCTCTGTCGTGTTGCGCCGTCGCAAGGACTCGCTCTCGTCGCCGATTCGTCCGAGTCGTAGCGGATTCGTCCCTACTTTCGCCCGATTCGTCCCTGCCCATGCCCGATTCGTCACATTTTTGGTTTCTGTGGCCGCGGGCGAGTGATGTGGCTGTAGAACGGCTCACGCCTGTCCTTCGCTCCCCCCAGCAGAAAGTAGCTCGCGATGTCTTTCCCCCGTCTGCCCCGCGTCGTCTTTTCCGTCGGCGTGGCTGCCCTGCTTGGTTCGTGGGCCGTTTCCGCCCATGCCGTCACGATCGACATGGTGACGGTGGGCAATCCGGGCAACGCCAACGACACGGGCGGCAGCGAAATTGGCCGCGTGGACTACCCATACCAGATCGGCAAGTACGGCGTGACGATTGGGCAGTACACAGCGTTTCTGAATGCGGCCGATCCCAATGGCACGAACCCCAACGGCATCTATAACGCATCGATGGGAACTAATCGCAATATCACCGGTATTTCGAAAAATCCAGGCGTTGCCACTGCAGGGACGTACTACGGCGTAATCAACAACGGCGGCGACAGTAGCAACCGCCCTATCACGTACGTGAGTTGGTTTGACGCGGCGAGGTTTGCGAACTGGATGCACAATGGGCAAGGTAGCGGCGACACGGAGACAGGAGCCTACACGCTGAACGGTGCGACGAGCGGGAATGCCGTGGCAGTCAACCCGGGCGCTGCGTTTTATATCCCGACGCAGAACGAGTGGTATAAGGCCGCGTATTACTCGCCGAACTACGGTGGAGTTGGCGTTCCCGGCTACTACGACTACGCCACGCGGAGCGACACAGCCCCGGGCAATGTCGTCGGGAGTGCGGCGAATCAGGCGAACTACTACACCGGTGCCGGGTATTCCGTGACGCAGTCGTCAAGTTTCTCTACGGGCCAGAACTACCTGACGGACGTGGGAGCGTTCTCTGGCAGCGGGAGTTTCTACGGCACGTTCGACCAGAGTGGGAATGTGGATCAGTGGAACGATGTGGATGGGCTCGCATCTTCCGGCGTGTCTCGCGGGCTGCGGGGCGGCAACTGGAGCAACGGCGCCGATCCGTTCCTCTTGTCGTCCGCCGACGGCCTCTCGAACGTCCCGTCGTTCGAGCTCAGCCGCATCGGTTTTCGTCTCGCAAGTCCGGTTGCCGTGCCCGAGCCCTCGGCGACCGCTCTGGTCCTCGTCAGTCTGCTATGCGGTGGCTGCTCGTTGTGGCGTCGCAGGATCTCCGCCCTGCGGTCGTCGACGGTTGCGGACGCAGGCCGCGGCCGATCGGATCCATGGGCTCGAGCCGCATGATGTCCGGCAGGAAGGGATCCAGGACCAGCTCGTGGAGCTCGTGGAGGCGGCGACTCGGCCTGCTGATGCCTGGGTGACCGGAGCCCGCGAGACTGTTCGGGGCCCGCAGCCGCATCCTTGCACGTCCGATGGCGACCGGGATACTGTCCGTCGCGTTCAGGGATGATGCCCCTGAAGTTGCAAATCCAGAGGAGCCTTGCCATGAATGCCGCGTGTGTCCGTCCGGCCGTCGCCTGCCTGGTTGTCATCGCCGCAACGCTAGCGGCGTGCCCCGCCTCGGCAGAGCAGGAGTTCACGCCGGTCGCCGCGGGCGTCCGCTACCGGAAGATCGGCAGTTACGACAAGGCGCGGCTGGCCGAAGTCCTGAACGGCGGTCTCGACCTGTTCATGGCGGGCTTCGACCCGTCGCAGGCCTCGACCATGAAGTCGACCGACTTCAAGTCGAAGTTTGCCGCGCCGCGGAACGGGGTCACGCTCTACGAGGTGCAGTTCGATTCGGTGATCCCCGAGTGGGAGAACCAGCCGACCCTGGGCAGCGGGTTGCTGGCTGTTCCGGAGGATGGAGCGAAGACGCATCCGCTCCTCAGCTACCAGCACGGCACCGTGTTTGGTCGCGACGAGGTGCCCTCCCGTCCTGAGAAGTCGTATGAGACCCAGCTCGCACTCGCCGCCTTCGCCAGTCAGGGCTACGTGGTGATCGGTGCCGATTATTTCGGCCTCGGGCCGTCTCGAGTGCCGAACTGCTTCATGGTGCCACAGGGCACCACGCAGGCGATGCTCGACCACTACCGCGCGTCGCGGGCCGTGCTGGAGTCGCTCGGCCAGGCCACGCCGCAGTTCTTCATCTGGGGCTGGTCGCAGGGGGGCTGGACCACGATGCAGTTTCTCCGCCGGCTCGAGCGGCTCGGGATCCCAGTCACGGCGGCCGCCACCGTGAGCGCGCCGGTCGACATGACGGCCGCCTTCCGTCGGCCGATCACGAGCCCGCGGCCGCAGGATGCGGCGTGGATCAAGGGCTGCATCAGCAACATGCTCTGGGCCCAGGAGGAATACGCCCGGCTGCCGGGGCTCGCGGCCTCCGCGATCAAGCCCGAGCACCTCGCGGCCTCGCGGAAGTTTTACGACGGCGAACTTGGCTGGGCCGCCTACGACGCAGGGACTCCCGGCGGGGTGGCAGGGCTGCTGCGGCCGGAGTTCATGGCCTCGGCGGCGACCGGGACCGGGCGGTTCTGGGATCTGCTCGAGCAGGCCAACGCGTATCGCTGGACCATCAAGACGCCCCTGCGTGCCTACGGCGGCGAGGCCGACGAGGCGATCCCGCCGGCGGTGTCGCGGATGGTGGCCGATGTCAGCCGGCTGCTGGGCAGCACGCAGGTGGAGTTCATCTCGGCGGGCGAGCGGGCCGACCACCGTGCCTCCTACGTGTCGGCGACTCTCCAGGTGAAGCCCTGGTTTGACAGCTTCGTGAAGCCCTGAGCCGGGGATCGAGGGCTTCAGAAACGCGGCGGGCGTGACGTGCAGCCCACGCCGGCGAGGGCCATGGCGGAGGTGGCAGGTCCCCTCGCGATGGAATCACGTCGGCTGGGCCGCGTCAGGCCGGCTTGCGGCGGCGGA
>CAIKWU010000135.1 GCA_903831155.1 uncultured Planctomycetaceae bacterium
CACAGCGGAACGCCTACAGTGAACAGATTGGAGGACAAGACGTTGGCATTTGTCACGATGGTCGAGCCGTCAAGAACGACCTGCCCGACCTGGCCGACCACGTCTCCTGCTCCAGAGAAAAAGCCCGGATCGCTGGCGCGGCCCATGGTCGCCAGGAGGGGGCTGTTGATCGAAATCGTCGATTCATTTCGGGACAGATCGGCGAGAAACCGTTGGGTCACGTTCTGGCCGGGGAAGAGCGTGAACGACAGCGGCTTTGGGTCGGTCGTGCCGTCGATCGTGTTTGTGAACTGTCCGGTGTAGACGCCCCAGTCCCTCGGCCGCAGATCGACGGACTGGGGTGGGTCCGACCAGCCGCGCAGCACAACATCCCCGCTGAACTCGTCAATGTTGCCCTGCGTAGGGACGGCACCGTCACCCGATACTTTCTCAATGCTCAGATTCCACGGGTCTCCGGGCTTCGACGCCAAGAGTCGCACGAAAGCTGACTTGCCATCTTTGTCGACGATCGACGCGCTCGCTCGAAACGTACCCGGCACAATGCCGTCACTGGTGCCGATGTTGATGGGAGGAGTTGTGCTAGGCGGCGTGGCAACGTTGATGAACGCCGTGGTCGTGCCAAGAAATGTGGCGGGGATTGCCAACCCCTCATATGTTTCTCGTTTTCCGCTCGTGATGTAGAAGGACTCGAGCGGTCCGTAGCCCGCGACCAACTCGCCGAACGTGTACGCCTCGAAGGCAGGAGTCAGGGGATCGTCGAGAAACTGCGAGTTGCTCGCATACGTGAACGTGGGTGCCGGTGTTGCGTTCTTCTTGAGAAAGCCATTCGTGCCGTCGTCCATGAGCAGGACGGCGTAGTTGCTCGACCCGGATGACACGCCTGCCACTGGATACTGGAACACGTCGATCGCCATCGCGATCCGCTCTTCGAGCCGTTGGACGTGGAGTCGCTCACCGCGCCGCTGCCGCCGCTTTGCGAGTGAACCCGAGCCGTGCCGGCGGGACGGGAACAGACTGCTGATCATCGTGGTCATCCTCGTGGGGATGGGGCGAAAGCTGAGCATGCTGCGAGAATCGTAGGCAAAGCCATGTAGAGACGGATTGCGCCCGCGGTTTACTACGCCGGAAGTTCCCGTCCAGTTCGATTAAAAGCCAGTTTGGGGGCGACGGCAATGGTTCGGACGCAATTCGGACTGAGCCCCCGTAAAACTGCTGTCCACGTCCCCCTCATATCGGCTACCAGCGGCCCTCCAGCCCCAGGGAGAGCCCCTGCAGAATGGCGGAGCCGGCGGTGTTGAGGGTGCCCACGGAGGCAAACTGGTTGATTTCCTGGTCTGACAGTTGCCTTGTTGGCTGGGCCAGATTGGTGAGCCAGAGGCCGAAGTAGCCGCAGCGAAAGTCCCAGTTGCAGCAGATCGGCAGGACGGCTGTTAGGCCGACTTCACCGACGAAGGAACAGGCGGCTGGCCCGCTGGCTCCAGCGTTGTTCTCGTAGGGTTCTCCGTCGCTCAGGACGTATTTGAAGGTCGAGTTTTGGCCGGCGTTGTTGTAGTAGGCACCAGCCTTCACGAGCCCTTCGACTCGGGCCGTTCCCGGCCTGCCGAGGAGCAGCGCGTCGAGGCCGATCTGGCCGCCCCAGAGGTTGTTGAAGCACTGCGTCTCGTAGAAGTCGGTTCCCGTAACCGTCGGATCCGTGTAGGAAAAGGAGTCGCTCATCTGCAGGGTTTCGTTCCACTGGAGCCAGCGGGCTCCGATCAGGAACTGGCATGTGTCGGTCCAGATGCAGTGCCGAGAGTTGAACTCGAGGCTCTGCAACTGACCGAGCAACTTTGCAGTTGCGGAGTCGAGGTTCGTGTCCGGCGGCCCCCATTCGTTGCCGTAGATCCCAGGGGGCGACGTGGCGTATCCATCCGACACATACGGCAGGGTCCGATCGGAATAGAAGTTGCCCGCATAGAGGTAGGTTGCCTCAAGGGTTCGGCCATCGCAGTCCGTTCGCAGGAACGATAGCCGGGGCGCGACGAGCACGTCGCTGTTGAGGTCGTTGGCATTGAGTGCGGTCGAGCCGAGCTGGTCGGTGTCAGGAACGACCGTCGAGTAGAGTGGCCGCGACGGAGGGGCGTTGCGCCAGAGCAGGAGGGCTTCGGAGCGAAACGTCCAGCAAGCATTCTTGTGGCTTGCGAGGCACTGGATGAGCCCGGGCTGATTCAGCGTCTCAGGGTCGCAATGAACGGTCGCTTCGCACCAGGAATCGGCTCCGCAAGGTACTCCGGGCCCCGACATCGTAGTGGGCAGTGGCCCACTCGCCAGCGGCGTCGACTCGGTCGCCACCTCCTCAAGCGATGAAGGATCATCGGCCACGGCAATCGTGTCCGGAACCATTACTGACATGTCGGAGGCAGAATGATCATCCCCGAGAACGATTCCGTCTTCCCAGTCGATGGCCCACACTCGACCAAGCGGCAACAGCAGTAAAATGGCGAGCAGACGCGTTACCGGTATCACTCGCACGAAGCATCTCATCTTCAGAGCCCCCCTTCCGTAGATAACGATTCTGAGTGTTCGATCGGCTGTAGGGAGAGCCGATCGTCACGGTGGTCCCGCGCGGTCGGGTCCGGGGGACTGCGTCGTCCGTGCGGGGCTCCCTCAAGGCTTTCCTACCTTGCCGCATCGCCGCAGCCTCCCCGACCGGAATGCTAGGAACCTCGGTAACGATCCTCATGACCGGACGTCGAAATCTGGTGCGGACGTGTGGGCTTCCGGAGACCTTGCTGACATGAATGCCTGGCTTTCATCTGTGGGAATAGTGCGACTTGCCATCGTTGGATGGCTCTGGTGGCAGGGGCCAGGGTTAACACGAGGCGGTTTCGACGAGGCCCTGCAGGGGACCGTGTCGGGATCTGTTGTCGATGACAGCGGTGCGGTCGTCACTCAAGAGATCACCGATGGATTGGTGTACGAAGCATCTGGTGACCGCCCGCGGCGTGCCGCAGACGAGCCTGCCCAAGGAGGCCTCTTTCTCCCTGTTGAGCCTCGCTGGCAGGCGCAAGTTGATGCGATCATGCTCTGGCAAGGGAATGTACCTAGTCGGGTGCTCTATGTGGATTGGCCGAGCGGCGCACCAGCACTCGATGTCAACGAGGCGCAATCCGCCATGGCGGCTGGAGTCCGATACGGACTCATACTCAACCTCGATCCCGTGTATGCGATCGAAGGAAACTATTTCAGCGTCTCCTCCTTCAACGGCAGCGCATCGACGACCGGTGGCCCATATGGTCAAGACAATCTGGCGGCCCCAAGCATCGGTCCAGCTGACGGGATTGATTTCACCTCGGCAGCCGTAACGACCAGCGGCACCATCGGTAGTGCGGAGCTCAACTGGCGGCGGCGTACCGGCGGGCCGATCGTGTGGTTGGCGGGGTTCCGATGGTTTGAGTGGAATCAGGCCATGGCTGTCACGGATCGCTTCGTCCTCGTTCCCCCGCCGAGCGAGCCCCCCGGTTCAAGTAGCCTCGACGTCGCGACCGGTAACAACCTCTACGGAGGCCAGGTCGGCATGGATCTATGCCTTTGGAATCGGGCAGCCGGCGCGTTTCAGGTGAATGGCTTGGGCAAGGCGGGCGTCTACTACAACCACGCCGCATACCAGCGCACCACGGGATCCTTCGTGCAAGAGGGGCTCCCCCCGGTGCAACTCGGACCGGCGTCCGCCACCGCCGACCAGACCTCCTTCGCCGGCGAACTGGGTATCAATGCCAGCCTGCGGATCACCGAATGGCTCTCATGGCGTGCAGGATACTCCTTCTTCTGGCTGACCGGCGTGGCGACCCCGGCCGCTCAGTTGTCGGTCACCAACATCACGGACAGTCCACCATCAGCCATGATCGACACCACCGACAGCATCCTGCTGCACGGCGTGACCACGGGCTTGGAAGCCCGTTGGTGATCGCCTGCAGGATCTGCCGATCACGTTCGACGCCAGTAGAACGACGCGGCCGTTGTCATCGTCGCAATTCCAGACCGGATCGAAGTCGTCGGACCGCCGATGTCGATCCGGTAAAGCCCTGGGAGATTCGCCACGGTTGCTGGCAGTGAGAGCGTGTAGTTTGCCCCACTGCCTGAGATGACGGCCCCTGCGAGAGCAACGGCCGTCGTGCTGCCGCCCGGTGCGATGTAGACCAGTTTAACCGCCTTCCTGTCGAATCCGGTCACCGGCGCATTGAAGCCGATGACGATCGTTCCTGTCCGCGTGGAGAATGCGGGGGCCGTCGCGGTCGAACTTGAGAGCAATGTGCCGTTAGCGGTCGCACTGGCGACCGTCAGTAGGTTGTCGATCACTATGTCCGGGCGGAGGCGTGCGGCCACGTTCCCATTGCCCACTGAGTCGGTGAACCGGTTGGCAGGAACTCTCACGACGGCGGTCGTGGCAGATTCTAGGGTCGGCGTGAAGATCGCGGTGTACGATCGTCCTCCTCCGGCGAATCCGGAGATGGTGCCCCCTGTGACGAGCAGGGACGCGGCCGTGAAGTTTGTCGACGGCTCACTGAGCGTGAAGGTCAAGATCGCGGTCTCGCTGAGTCCGATCCGCGATTTGCTCGAGGCGATGAGGACGGTCGGCGCGACGGTATCGATGTTGAGTGTCGGGGAGAGCCCGCCTGCCGCATTCGGGTTGTTCGCAGCATCGAAGAAGGACCTCGCTACGACGCTGATGGTTCCAGGCACCGTCAAGCTGGCAAACGGGGTGAAGACCGCGGAGTAGTTCAGGCCTGAACCAGTGAATCCAGAAAGCGTGCCCCCCGTGACGGCGACGTCCTCTGCGCCGAAGGTTGTGGACGGCTCACTGAGCAGGAACGAGATCACGGCCGTCTGGCCCACACGCAGAACGGGCGTGTTCGACGTGATCGTGACCGTGGGCACGATCGTGTCGATGGTGATAGGCGGCGTCAGGGAGCCCGCGACGTTCGTATTTCCGACCGCGTCACTGAAGTGCCCCGCTGCCACGCTCACGGTGCCGGAAGTGACGACGTTGACCGCGGGCGTGAAGATGGCGGTGTACGTGGTGCCCGACCCCTGGAACGCCGATAGCGTGCCTCCCGTCACGGCCACGTCTTCGGCACGAAAATCGGCCGCGGGTTTGCTCAGGGTGAACGTGATGTTTGCCGTCCTGAACGTGCGCAGTACTGGCCGATCGGTGGCGATCAATACCGTGGGCCTCACGGTGTCGATCACGAGTGGCGGTGCGAGGAAGCCGGTGACGTTCGGGTTCCCCGCCAAGTCGGCGAACGCAGCGGCCGCGACGACGACGGAGCCGGGGGCCGTCGAGTCGGGTGTGGGCGTGAATAACGCCGTATAGACCGACCCACTACCGGAAAACGCCGTGAGCGTGCCTCCGGCCACAGTGATGTGGCTTGGTCCGAATGTGCTCGATGGCTCGCTGAGCGTGAAGGTGATCAGTGTCGTCTGTCCGGCGCGGAGCGACGGCCTGTCAGCGACAATCGTGAGCGTTGGCGACACGTCGTCGATGGTGATGGGTGAAGCAAGGCCGCCCGGTAGGTTCGGATTGCCTGCGATGTCGTTGAAGACGCCGGCTGGGACGCTCACCATGCCGGATCCGGCACCCGTTAGCGTGAAGACGGCGGTGTACCGGTTGCCGGTGCCGACGAACGACGAGAGCGTCCCACCGGTCACGACCACGTCTTCTTTCCCGAATGTAGTCGATCGCTGGCTGAGATCGAACGTGATGGTGAACGATTCGCCTGATCTCACGGTCGACGAGGAGCTCTTCACAGTGATGGCTGGAGGGTTCTGGTCGATGACGATCGTCGTAGTATTCGTCCCGGTGCCGCTGGTGTTGCTGGTGCCTCCGGCGAGCATCTGCTGGACCAAGAGGGTGCCGGCCGGAAAGGAGCCCTGCGGCGCGGCGAAGGTGGATCCGGTTCCGGCGGTCCACGTGGCGCCGGCATCGGTGCTGTACTGCCACATGACGCCCGAAGCAGTGCTGAGGCCACCAACCGCCAACGTGCCCTCTCGGGTCACTCCGTCGGTTGCGGTGTCGCCGGTGTCAGTGACGAGCGACAGGGACGGCGTGGCGAGCGGCATGAAGGGTCCGGCCACCTGCGACCATGGGCCGGCCCCGGCGGCGTTGATCGCGCGGACACGGAACCAGTACGGAGTGCCGTTCAAGAGGCCAGTGAGTCGCGCAGCCGTCTGCGTTGAAGCGAGACGCGAAAACGAGGTGCCCGGGAACGAGCCGTTCGTCGAGTATTCGACCTCATAGTCAATGATCCCCGAACCGTTGTCGGCCGCGGGAACCGTCCAGGTGAGGTCGACGACACCGTCTCCGACAGTGCCTGCCAGACTCGCGGGAGCATCGGGACCATCGGCGAGCGTGATCGTAAACGTGGTCGTGCCATCAGGATTGTTCGGGAGCAGCGCGTTGTTCGCGTAGTCGACGAGCCAGGGGGAACTGCCGGCGCCAGCAGTCCGTGAGGTTGCGGCGATCACGTAGGATCCAAGACGAAAAACCGAGGTCGACTCGAATACGACGCGGTTGCTGGTCTCGAGATAACGGAAGACGTAATCCGATCCCTCGACCAGTGGAGTACCCTCCCACGACAGTGAGAAGGCCGCGGCGATCACGGTCGACTTGTCGATGCCGATGCCCACGTCGTTGAGTTGCAGTATGAAACTCGTCTGCCCTCCGGCGGCGTTACGAAGAACCACGACGTTGGCAAGGCTTGGAGCCAGGTCATCGAGACCGTTATCGAGCGGCGAACCGAGTGTCGCGTACGGCTGCGAGAAATCGACCCGGTCGATAGCCCCCCGGTCTTTAAAGATATTGCCACCAAGGCCCGGCGAGTTTGCCTGCGATGGGTCATCGCTACGGAACTGGCCGTACAGATCACGGTCCGGCCCCAGGATCGGTGACGGCCCGATCCCGATGCCCTGGTTGACCACGAGGAATTCGTTGCGGTCCTGGAGGGAGTTCAGGGAACTGTCGATCGCCGCGGACCCCTTCGCCAGGTAGAAGTTGCCCTGCGCCGCGTTTACGAATGGGTCGCCCGTGAGCACGATCACAAGGCTTTGCGTGATCCCGGTTACCGGCGTGGCCGTGTTGTAGAACGCGGACGTGGCGACCACCGTCCGTGGGTTGCCTGACGAGTCGTACACGGATGAGGGGTCCACGCTCACGCCGGTTGCCAGGTTGGCGAAGAGATTGTTGAGGAGCGTCGGCCCCGCGTTTTGCGTGATGGCGACACCCGTCCCCCTCGGTTTTGTACCGCCGTAGATCGTGTTGTTCACGATTCTGCCGAAGGGTGTCGCCGCCGTTGGCACGTTGCCGGTGTTCGGATCCCCGCTGAAAAGGATGCCGCCGGTGCCGCTTGTCGAGATGACATTGTTGACGACGACAACTCCCGGCACGAGTTGGCTGTTGTTGAGCACGGGAAGGTTTCGAGCCACGCCCGGATGCGGGATGTTACTCTCGCCATCGCGCGCCCCGGCGTCGACGCTAATGCCATAGGCACCGGCGTTGGAGATCAAGTTGTTCTCGATGATGAACTGGCCCTGTTGTCGCTGCACGTTCTGGTCGCCGACCCCGGCACCATAGATCGAAGACGTGACAAGCTGAGGCACCAGCGGGGCGTTGGTGTCGAACGTCTGGTAGATGCCACCCGGCGCCGCATAGTCGGTACCGTGGCGGATCTCCAGCTGGTAGGGCCCCTGGAGAACCTGTGCGCTGTTGTCCTTGGCCTGCGTATTCGTGTTGAAGAAATCGGTCTGGCCGCCCGGCGCGCCGGTCACCATCTCGCCCCGCTCGGCGAAGCCGATGACGATGTCATCCACGAAGAAGCCTTCATGGGCGTTGTCCTGCCCCCGCTCCGCGCTCTTGAAGTCGCCGGTGGCGTTGCCAAGGCTCTGCTTTGTCGGGTCAGTCGAGTCGGGCACATTGTTGAGCTTGTTAGTACCCGTTGCATCGACGAATGCCACGACGTCGTCCTTGGCGAGCGTCACCGGGGTGTCGAGTTCGACGGTGTTGGCCTCGGGATCGACGGCCGTGACCAGCCCGAGAACCTTGCCGTCCTGCGACAGAAGCGTCAGGCCCTGGAAGAGGTTCGATACGTCCGCGAAAGAGATCGTGGTCGCTGCCGCAGCGTCAGCGGAGACCGGCTTCGATACCCGCCACGCATCGGCCGTGTCAAACTCTCCGGCAGTGCTGAAGTCGAACCGCAAACGGACATCTCCTTCGCCGGCGAAATCACCGAGGTCGATGCGGGCCTGACGCCACCCGGTGCCCTCGAAGAGTTCCTGCACTTTCTGGTTTGCATAGCCGGAAACGAGCGAAGAGGCACTCGGCCCGACGGGCAGTTCGGCGTTCTCGGTGTTGGCGGTGGACTTCGCGTGGTTGTTGGTTGCCACGAGTTCCCATGTGAGCCCGCCATCGATCGAGGCGAACACACGGGCGCTGTCCCGCATGCCGTTGGTCTTGCTGGATGTGTTCTGAGCAGCAAGGGCGTAGTTGAAATACAGCACGGGCTTGTCGGTGGAGTGGTAGCCCTGAAGGCTGAATGAATCGGTAACCAGGCTGCCGTAAGCGCCACCGGGTAGGTTGTACGTGTTCGGGATCGCGGCATTGGCGCTGAGGTCAGCCTGCCAGGTGGGGGACGAGACGCCGTACTGGCCATTTACAGTCGAGTAGCCGCCATAGCCCGGGTTGGTCTGCTGCCACTGCTCGAATCCGAAGTACATGCTCGTCCCGCCGGCGGAGGCGCCCCGCAGTCCGTCGGGCGAGGCGTTGATTCCGTGGCCGGCGTCGGTGCCGCGGGTGGTGGAGGCATGCCAGAGGTTGATGTCGAGCGGCGAAAAGGCCAGGCCTGTGGCACTCGGCAGACCGCTGGGAATCGACGTCGCGTCGGCGACACCATCTTGATTGGCATCAAACACGATGAGTGGCTTGCCAGTGGCGGCCTCAAAAGCGTATAGCGTGCCTTTCGCATCGATGGCGAAGAGGGCGTTTTTCAGCGCCCCGCCATACAGGTTTTGTGGGCCTATCGTCAGGCCGGCGAAGGCCACCGGCGCTCCGCTTCCGTCGACAAACGGCGTGGGGGTGACAAGTGTTGCCGCGGCCGTGCCCGGGTCGATCGTAAACAGGTTTCCCCTGTCATCGACACCGTAGAGCTTGGTTGCCACGAATGCCATACCCGTAACGTGGCCCAGCGAGACGGCTCCACCCTGGATGGGGCCGACGAGACTCTTGTTGGTGCTTGCCGTGCCGTCAGACGTGTCTGCCTTGAACAACTGCGACCGGCCAGCATCTTGGACCGAGTAGTAGAGGCTATAAGCACCGACGCCGGTTCGCTGCCAGGCGAGCGCATTCACGTCGTCGGTGGTCAGGGTGTCATCCGGGATCGAGTCCCTGCCGATGAGCGTCTGGGCACCCGAGCCGGCGTCAACAAGATCGAGCCGCCCAGCGGTGTCTTTGGTGGACGGAATACCACTGTAGGAATAGAGGGTGCCGTCGGATCGCATCGCGATGTCGCCGATGCTTGAGACGGTGACGTTGGGCAACGTAGTTTCCGTGCCACCTCGCATGGCATCGACCGTGGAGATTCCCCTCGCCGTGGACACAAAGAGCGTCACGTCTGAGAGTGTGAATGGCGTCACGTTCGCCGAGAGACTGAAGGCATTTTTGTCGGCGTTGATCACAGAGTTCGTGCCAGTCGCGCCAACTCTGTCATCGACGACCCTCGCCACAGAGTCGAGTGGCTCGAGTCGGACAAGGCTGGTGGTGGATGCGCTCAGGAACGTGGCGTTGAGGACGGACGGCAGCCGTTCGTTGGACGACACTGCCACGTAATATCGCATCTGCTTGCTCGCGTCAGGCGCCGGGACGGCACCGCCGCTGGTGAACGCGGTCGTGCCTTCCGGCAGCCCCGCTGGGAGATAGACGCTGCCAATGAAGGGGTCGAGTTTGCCGGCAGAGCCTCGCGCGAGGTCGTCGAAGTCATTGCCTTGTCCCTCGCCGGGCTGATCGTTGGCCACGTTCGAGTCGCGGCCGACGTACAGGAGCGTTCCCTTGGAATCGAAGACCGAGAGCGTGAGATCGCCACGCAGTCCATCACCGTAGTCGATGTCGAACATCGTGGCCCAGTTGCCGGCCTTCGACAGCCCTCCGATGTTCTGGATCAACTCTTCGTTGAGGTTGAACGTGTACCAGTCGACGTCGCTCGCGTTCGCGACGGTACCCGCGACGCTGATCGAGTTGTGGTCCGACTGCAGCAGTTTGCCCACGTACTGTGCGGTATCGAACGAGTTGTTGTTGTCGAGCGGATTCTCGCCGGTATCACCCGTGAGATTGGAGTTGCGTGGTAGGCCTTGAACGTCGATGCCCGTGGTGGGGAAGCGGATGTCCGCGTAGCGAACGGTGGAGCCCGGCTTTTCGTCCGGCTGCCGCAGTCGGACGCGGAGTTCGTAACTGCCACTCGTTGTGCCGTTTGTGACCTTCGCCGGGTCGGCCAGATCCTTCAGGTAGCTGGCCATGTCCGTCGATGGAACGCTGCCGTTGCTGGCATCGGTGCTAACGGCCTCGTACTTCGGCTGGCTGCGAACGCGGATAAAGTACTGCTGAGCAGTACCCTGCGTGCCCGGCAGGATCACCCGCATACCGGCGTCCTTGGGGTTTTGCGAGTAGAAGTCGTTGCCTTTCGAGGCATCCTCGGCAAGCGGCAAAGCCAGGCCGCCGATCGCGGCGAGTGCATCGCTTTGATAGGCGTAGCGGACATCAAGCGCTGTCGCTGCTATTGGTGCGTTGAAGTACAGCGTGAGTTGCCCGGTCGCCGAGTCAAGGACACCGTCCACCGCGTACCCGTTGGCGCTGATCGGGTTTCCCAGACGGCCAGAACCCAGCAGGTTGTGGAACGTCGGGATACCGTTCGAAGCAATGGCAAAGGTCTGGATGGCGACGGGCAGCAGTCCACTCAGGTCATAGATTGTCCCGGTGAGTGTTCCTGCCACGACGCCTTCGTGCGCGAACCTATATGTCGCCGTGTCGCTGCCGGCGATGTCGGCGACAACTTCACTCGTGACGACGCCTCCTTCTGCCTCCGTGTCGGCCGATCGTGCCAGGACGCGGCCTGACGCGTCCAGTAGCTCCACCATCGAATCGAGTTGCCCTGCCGTCTTGTCAATGTCAATCCAGGCTTCCGAGCCTGCGTATCCGATGAAGCGATAAACGTCGACGTCACCGGGAGCGTCGGGCGAGATGAAGCCGTGGGCCTCGAAACCCAACCGGCGATTTTCATCCCCCGTCTTCTCCTGGGCAGACTCGCGAGATGCTGAGTCGGTTGGGTAGTTCGGAGCGAGAACCCCCAGAAACTCCGCGGACTCCGTCGAGTCATTGGATCCGAGGCCGCTGGTCAGTGCCTTCTCGGATTCCACATAGATCGAGACGTTCCGATCGTTGGAATACGGGAGGAACCTTAGGCTTCGCCAGTCGCTCGACGCCGCTATTGTCGCACTACCGTCGGCATTGGTGTCCTTCACGGTCACGCCCAACGGCGTGAGGCTCGACCCCACACTGTCATCGCGTAGCGATGTGAAAATCACTGGATAGTTCGGCTGTCCAACCACCTGCACCGTTCCGCCGATCCGGTCGGGAATGTCGAGCCCGTAGCCCGAGGCCGTGAAGCCGGCAGATGCGCCGAACAGCTTCACCACCAGGCTCGCATCCGGCTTGCTCTGTAGCCGGATGCCCGTGGCAGTGCTGAAGTTGTTGACGATGATCTCGCTGAGCAGCACGTACGTGATGTCGGTGTCTTCCCAGACGCTCTCGACAGTGATCTCCTCCCCTCGCACGACCACGCCTTGGATGGCGGCCGTGCCCGACGCGTATGCCATCCGATTACCTCGCAGTAGGGGGCCGACGTTGTCGTCGTACTGCGTGAAGCGGCTGATGCCCGCGGTGCTGCGGCCGACATCCGGCCGCGACACATCGGAGAAGGAGTTGGCGTTGATGCTGACGACGGCTCCTGCGTTCGCGCGAAAGTCGTTGTTGACGATAATCGGCTGAGTACCACGAGCGAAAATCGTCGCCGAGTCATTGCCGCCGCGACCCGTCCTATTGGTGGTGGCGAGGCCGGCGGCATTGTTTTCGATCCGGCTGTTGGCGATCCGCAGATCGCCCTGATGGGTCTCGATCACATTGAAGGAATCGAAGGAGCCCTCGATGGGTGTGGAGCCACCACCGAAGCCGATGTAGGCATTGTCGATGCTCGCCTTTGATCCGGCCTCGAGGACGATGCCCCCCCAGTCGCCTGGTCGGGCGTTGTTGGGAAGGCTGCCATTGGTGTCAAACGTGCCGCCCGCGCCAAATCGGGTGTCGCCCAAGCTCGTGAAGACCACCCGCTTGTTCGGCTGTCCTTCTGCGATCAGCTGGCTGATGCCGCGGTCGAGCTCGATCCGCGATCCCTGAAGCTTGATGACAACACCCGCGTCGATCGCCAGCCTTCCGCTGCGGCGGGCGGTGATGACGCCGTTGCCGTCGTCCACGTAGCCGCCACCGCCGCCGGCGATGACGAGGTTTTCAGCCAGAACGTAGACGATGTCGGTGCTTCGAAGCCGTGCGGGAACGTCGAGTTCCTGCAGCGCCCTTCCGTACCCGGTGTCGATCTTCACGATCAACCCGTTGACCGAGTTGCCGGTCACAACGTTGCCGCGGATGTCTGGACCGACGCGGTAGCCGGAGTCTTCGAAACTGCCGGGCGTGGCTGCGATCGCTGAACCCGCGCTGCCGGTGATCGTGTTGTAGGCGACTGTCGGCCGCGTGTTCTGCACCTCGATCGGGGCGAAGGACGCAAGCTGCGAGTCGACCAGCACCTGGCCGCCGCCGTAGCTGAACGTCGTCTGGTTGACGGCGTTGATGAAGGCCCGTTTCGACGCAGCATCGGAGTCACCGCGAAAAACAACGCCGCCCCACTGCCCGCCGGTCGGCACGGGACCGACTCCGTCGGAGTTGCCGCCCACGGCGTCATCGTGATACGAGGTGACCCGCACCCGGCTTTCGGGCGTGCCCAGGATCTGGAGGGCTGCGCCCGAGCGGCTCACGAGTTCCGACGAACTACCGACGTCGATGTTGGCTGCACGAAGCTTGATGATCGCTCCAGCGTCGATCATGACCGTCACGTCCTTCGGGACGTTGAACGTCGAGCCGTCGGCAAGAGGCTTCCCCGCCAGGTCGGTGCCGATCAGGTATGGGGAGTCCGTGTTGTTGCCGACGATCCGGATCAACCTCCGCGTTCCGATGCCGTCCACTGCGGATTTGATCGTGTTGTAGGGCTTGGCGAGCGACCCATCGCCGCCAGCGGCCGCCGTCTTGTCGACAAAAGCCGTCGACGCTAACGACGCCGTCTTGAACCAGAACCGGAACGTGCCACCGGCGGTGCCGTCCCGATCGCCGTCGAGTGGCCTGCCCGTCAGGTCGACGACGGTGTTGGCCACCGTCGACGCCGGCGTGAAGCCGAGTTTCAATTCGTACGCTCCGTCGGAGCGGCCGCCGGACCCAGAGTCGCTGGCCTCGGGGTTGAAGTTTGTGTTTCCCGTGCTCGTCACCGCGATGTAGTAGGTACCGGCCTGGAGGCTCAGGCCCACAAACGAATCGCGGCCGTAGTAGTCGTCGTTGCGGGCGACCAGCGTCCGTACCGTCCGGCCGTTGACAACATCCTGACGGTAGAGGGAAAGCACGCTGTCGAGTGAACTGCTGGCCTCCTGGCCGGGGCGGGCGACAATCGTCTCTGCGGAAAACGTGCCGGATTCAGGGAGAGCGAACCTGTAGAGATCGATGTCGGATCCATTGGGCGCGTAGAGTTGCTTGAGTTGCACGAGGTCGTAATCGCCCGGAAACACAGCCTCGCCCGTCAGGCCGGCTCCCATGATCGAGGGCAGTTCGTATGAGTGCTGCAGTCCGAGTACGTGGCCGATTTCGTGCATCGCCACGAGGAACCAGGAACCGCCGTATTCACTCGCACCCCAGTTCTCCGTCGAATCCATGATGGCGAGTCCGGCAGCGGTGTCGCCGAGAGACCCCAAGCCGGCGGGGGCCGTGGAGACCGTCGGATCGAGCGCTCGCATGTCGCCGGTGACCACCGTCAGGCCCTGATCAAGCGTCTCGACGAAGCGGATTCCCGTGTAGAGACTGTAGAGTTCGAAGACGTCGCGGGCCCGTTGCTTCTGCGTGTCGGTGATCGCGTTCTTGAGTTTGTTGCCCTGTGGGTCGAACCCGTAGTCGGATTTGAAGTTGTAGGACACCACGGTGATCGCGGTGGCCGGATCGACGGTGGCGAAGGGTATTCCGTGCGCGCCACTGTCGAACGAGGTCTTCCGCTGGCCGGGAGAGTCGAGTGTGCCAGGCGGGGTGGGAAAGCCGAGATTGCCCGCGGGGGTCGCCTTCGTGGGCATCGTGTTGATCGTGCCGGCGACCGTCGCGCCGGCCAGGCCGAGAACCCCAAGATCCTGGGCCGTCGTGAAACTCGAGTTCACGCTGCCGGTCGATTCGTCGGTTTCCGCGACGGGCGCGGCGGCTACTACGGAGGCAGAGCCGCCGATTTCGAGGCGCCACGTTTTGTCATCGGGGAGATCGCTGGCGAACGTGAGGGTCGCCTTGCCGGTTCCGGGGTCGTAACTCACGTCGCTCGGACTGAGCGAGGAGCCCACATCGGCACCAGACGTATCGACCTCGATGAGGCGATAGAACGTCGGGTTTTCAGCAGAGGCCTTCGTGTCGAGAAGCGGATCCTCGCGATTGAAGTAGGCCGTGATCGTGTTGCGGGCCTGCGTGAGCGAGGCGCCCAAGTGGCTCACGGGTTGCGGAACCACGGCCGTCACGAAGGCGCCAAGGTCAAGCCGCAGGGGGACTGTTGTAGCGTTGACCTTGCCATTGGCAGTTGAACTGAGGCCGGCGCCAACGGTGATTCGGTAGATGTCATCCGGGAGCGTCTCGGCAAACCGGATCACGACCTGGTTTTGGTTGGGCGAGTCGTCGACGAGAATACTGCCAGGAGTGACGGTGGCATCGTTGCCATTGCCGAAGGGGTCGGCGGGTCCGCCGCTGCGGACAATTGCGATGCTGCCGAGGGTCTTCGGATCGATCGTCACTCCCGGGCTGAAGCGGAGCGTGATCTGTGAGGGCGACTCGTTGAGCGTCGGAGTGGTCTGGCCGCTGACGTAGAACGGCACGTCACTTGACGCGTAGGCTGAGACGAGGTCGAAGGCGAAGACGCGGCGTTGCTCCAACTGCTCAAGGAGATGGACGGACCGCAGTCGCTGGGATCGGGAAGCATCGCGCCGCCGCTGTGGTGCCGGCCGGCCGTGACCTTCGCGGGTGAAACTGCGTGCGATGCCCAGTCGTCGAAACGAGAACAGACTCATGGAGTGTGGATCCTGGGAGAGCCTACAAGGAACCGGGGTGTCGCCTGTGCGAGGGACCATCGACGTGCCGACATGGCTTCAACGGCACCTCTGCCGACGGCCAGCGCCGACGCTCGACAACCCCTCATAAGAGCGAAAGCAAGGAAACTACAGGTGGACTCCGTGCAGGTCAATGAATCGGACAACCGGGTCCTGCAAAGCCGAAAAAACCAACGAAACTTGCAGTCCGCCCCTAGACGGTGTGAGCGACATCCCAGGTAGCACCCCCGACATCTCCCCAGGTTACGCGACCCGCAGAAAGAACCCGTAGCCGCAGGTTGCCAACCTGCGGAGAAGGACGGTCGGCTGAAGCGGGCACAGGTTGAAAACCTGTGCTACGAGGAGCGGGTGCTACTGGGGAGGCAGGGCGGCGAAGGCTTCGAGGTCTTCGCCGGTGTGGCTG
>CAIKWU010000136.1 GCA_903831155.1 uncultured Planctomycetaceae bacterium
CCGGTCGCGTTGGACCGCTCGCGGACACCGGGCAGCGGATTTCGCGGCGTCGTGATCAACTCGGGCAATGCCAATGCCTGCACGGGAAGTCGCGGCCTCGACGACGCCCGCCGCATGGCATCGCTCGCGGGCCGGGAAATCGGCGTGGACGGCGAACACGTGCTGGTGCTGTCGACCGGCATCATCGGCGAGTTCCTGCCGATGGCCACGGTGGAGAAGGGGATCGTCGCCGCGGCCGCCGTCCTCGCCGCCGACGAGCAGGCCACCCTGACCGCCGCCAGGGGCATGATGACCACCGACACCAGGCCGAAGATGGCCGGCGGCTCGTTCGCGGTCGACGGCGCGACGTGCACCGTGTTCGGCATGGCGAAGGGGGCCGCGATGATCGGCCCGAAGCTCGCCACCATGCTGGGCGTGGTGGTGACCGACGCGGCCGTCGCCCCGGCCGACGCCCAGCGGCTCCTCGCCGCCGCCGCCGAGGAGACCTTCAATTGCGTGAGCGTGGATGGGCACATGAGCACCAACGACACCGTGCTCCTCCTCGCCAACGGCGCCGCCGGTGGGCCGACGCTCTCGGGCGCAGCGCTCGATGCGTTCGGCCGCACGCTCCACTCGGTCTGCGAGTTCCTCGCCCGCGAGATGGCCGACGACGGCGAGGGGGCGACCCACGTGATGCGGATCGAGGTGACCGGGGCGGCGAGCCGTGACGGCGCCCGACAGATCGCCCGCACGATCGCCGACAGCCCGCTGGTGAAGACGGCCGTCCACGGGGCGGACCCGAACTGGGGTCGGATCGTCTCGGCGGCGGGATACGCGGGGGTCGCGATCGATCCCGCGTGCGTGGTGCTCCACGTGAACGGCACGCTCCTCTTCCAGGCAGGATCGCCCGTGCCGTTCGACGCCGATGCGGTTTCGGCCTCGATCCGCGACAGTCGCGAGACGCTGATCGAGTTGGCGGTCGGCACCGGGCCGGGTCGCATCCGCTTCTACTCGAGCGATCTCACCGCCGACTACGTGCACCTGAACGCCGATTACCACACCTGATTTCCGCCCGGAGGGCGACCGGGCCCGGGCCGTCGTGGCGAACGCCTCCGGGCCCCGCCCGCCACGCGGACTTTCGACTGCCGGACGCGTAGAATGATCTGCCTTGACGTCGGCACCCCGAAAGGGTTTGCTCTTCACGACGTCCGCTTCCCCGGGTGCCCGAAGATGACCGCCCTCCCGTCCCCGCTCCTCATTCCCGGCTCCGCCCCGCTGGCTGCGGCGGCCCTGCCGGCGATTCCTGCCGCCCGTTCGCGGCCAGTGCCCGCCGCCCGGCGCGGAGCCACGGCATCGGCCGACCCCGACGACGAGGAAGAGGAACTCGGCGACGAGGAGGATCTCTCGGTTGCCCAGCCCGCGGCCGACGAGGACTCGGCATTCGACGACTTCGACGACGAGTTCGACGACGACTTCGAAGAGGAGGAGGATGATCCCGACTGGGACCATCCCGACGATGGCGAGGGCGACACCCCGCCCGCCGGCAAGGGGCCGGCCCGGAAGCGGTGAGCGATCGGGTGTTCCACCGAGGACTCGAGCGATGGCAGAACTCGACGAGCCGCAGTCGGCTCCCGACGATCCCGACGCCGGTGCCGGAAGGCCGAAGCGGCGGAAGGGCCGGGGCTCGAAGGCCGCACCCTGGTTCGGCACCCTCGGTCAGCTCGACTTCGACATCGACTTCTTCGAGAAGGTGCTTTCGCGAAAGCCCGACTCGGTGGAGGTGCTCAGGGTCCTCGCCGAGCTCGTGAGCCGCAAGGGACTGACGGACAGGGCCGTGGAGCTCGATCGCCGGCTCGTGGACCAACTGCCGGACGACTTTCTCGCCCGCTACAACCTCGCCTGCTCACTCGCCCGGGCCGGGCAGGCCGACGAGGCGATCGACACGCTCTCGCGGGCGATCCTCCTGGGATACGACGATCTCGACCACATGGAGACCGATCCCGACCTCGAGTCGATTCGGAACCATCCCGATTTCCTCGCCCTGCTCGGCGAGTGAGCCCCGCTTCCCGCGGCGCGGCTGCTGCCTGCTAGAATCCGGCCGTCTCGTGGCCACGGAGAAAGCAGGCATGCTGGATCAGTACGACAAGATCACCGAATCGGCCGCCGTCATCTCGGCCGCATGGAACCACGCACCGAAGGTGGGGATCATCCTCGGCAGCGGACTCGGCGGCGCCGCCGCCGCGATCACCGACAAGGTCACCATCCCCTACGACCGCATCCCGCACTTTGCCCGCTCGACGGCCCACGGCCACTCGGGGCAGCTCGTGTGCGGCCTGCTGGAGGGCGTGCCCGTGGTGGTGATGGAAGGCCGCCAGCATGCCTACGAGGGGTATCCGCTCCAGCAGGTCACCTTTCCCGTCCGCGTGCTGAAGCGGCTCGGTGCCGACCTGCTCGTGGTGACCAACGCCTGCGGCGGCCTCAACCCGCAGTACCGTTCGGGCGACCTGATGGTGATCGAGGACCACATCAACCTGCTCGGCGACAACCCGCTGATCGGGATCAACGACGAGCGGCTGGGGCCGCGGTTCCCGGACATGTCGGCCCCGTATGCGGCGAGCCTCGTCGACGCGGCCATGGCCGTCGCCCGGCGCGAGAACTTCGTCGCCCACAAGGGCGTCTACGTGGCGGTGACCGGCCCGAACCTGGAGACCAGGGCGGAGTACCGATTCCTGAGAACCATCGGTGCCGACGTCGTGGGCATGTCCACGGTTCCCGAGGTGCTGGTGGCGGTCCACTCCGGCATGCGGGTGCTGGGCATCTCGGTCGTCACCGACATGTGCCTCCCCGACGCCCTCGAGGTTGCCACCGTGGAGCACATCCTCGCGACGGCGCGGTCGGCCGAGCCGAAACTGCGGGCGATCATCACGGCGGCCGTCCAGTCGGCTGGCAGGTAGCCCGCGGCCCCGGGGCGAGGCTCACCACCGCCACTCGGCACGCTCACCCGCTCCCCGGGGAGGAATGCATGCGAACGGTTCGAGGCGGATCGCCGAAACGTCCGGTCCTTGCAGGATTCATGGCGGGATTTCTGGTCGCGTGCGGCTGCCCGGCGGTCAGGGGCGAGGACCAGTCGATCGTGGCCGCCGGGGCCGTGCCGGGCGCCGCGGCGGCCTGCACGGTCGCGATCCAGCAGGCCATCGACGAGGTCGCGGCGCAGGGCGGGGGCCGCGTGACCGTGCCGGCGGGCGTGTTCACGACCGGAGCGATCCACCTCCGGCAGGGCGTCGAACTCCACCTCGCAGCCGGGGCGATCCTCCGGGGATCCACGAGTCTGGAGGACTATCCGAAGCAGAACACCCGGATCGAGGGGCACTTCGAGCCATGGCGGCCGGCGCTCGTCAACGCCGAGGGGCTCACGCACGTGCGGATCACCGGGGAGGGCACGCTCGATGGCAACGGCCGCCCGTTCTGGCAGGCCTTCTGGCAGCGGCGGGCCGAGAACCCGAAGTGCACCAATCTGGAGGTCGAGCGGCCGCGGCTGGTGTACCTCGCCGACTGCCGTGACGTCGCGGTGAGCGGCATCCGTCTCCAGGACTCCGGCTTCTGGAACCTCCACCTCTACCGGTGCCGTGACGTGATGATCGACGGCATCTCCATCACCGCGCCGCACGGCGCGCCTCCGAAGATCGTCGGTGCCTCGCAGCCCTGGGACGAGGTGGCGATCGACCGGGCGCCGAGTTCCGACGGCATCGACGTCGACAGCTGCCAGGACGTCACGATCCGCCGCTGCACTGTCTCGGTGGGCGACGACTGCATCGCCCTGAAGGGCACGAAGGGGCCACTGGCCATGGCGGACGAATCGAGCCCGCCCGTGGAGCGCATCACGATCGAGGACTGCGTGTTCGACAGCGGCCACGGTGCCCTCACCTGCGGCAGCGAGGCGACCATCATCCGCGACGTCGTCATGAGGCGGTGCAGGGTCGGCGCCGACGTTCCCCTCGTGCGGCTGAAGCTCCGCCCGGACACTCCGCAGCTCTACGAAAACATCACGGTGAGCGAGATCGTGGCCGACGGCGGGCAGGCGATCTTCGACGTCAAGCCATGGACCCAGTTCTTCGACCTCCAGGGGCACCCGCCGCAGCCGTCGCGGGTCCGGGGAGTGACGGTCCGGGGGGTGCGCGGCTCGTTCCGCTCGCTTGGCGAACTGCGAGGCAACGAGGGAGACGAGATCGCCGACGTGACCCTCGAGGACATCGCCGTGGAGGCGGCGAAACCGACGCTCACCACGGCGGCGAACCCCCCGATCACCTTTCGCAACGTCCGCGTGAACGGCCGGCCCTTCCCCGCCGACTGATCAGCCCACGGCCGCGGCGGTGGCGTACGATCCCAGCACCACGACCCGCTTGCACCGCTTCTCGAGCGACGCGATCGCCCGCCGGACCCGAAGGTCGGTGCGATGCCCCTCGAGCTCCACGAAGAAGATGTAGCCCCCCGCCTCGCCAGCCATCGGGAACGACTCGATCCACGTCAGGTTGAGCTTCTGCCGCTTCGGGATCGCCAGCGCGTCGGCCAGGCCGCCCGGTTTGTGCTCGATCTCGAACATCAGCGAGGTCTTGTCCCGGCCGGTGCGGCTGGAGTCGGCATGGCCGATCACCGCGAACCGGGTGGTGTTGCCGGCGACGTCCTCGATGTTCTCGGCGAGCACCGACAGGCCGTAGTGGACGCCCGCCTGCCGGCTGGCGATCGCGGCCGCGTCGCTCCGGCCCGCCGCCATCTCGGCGGCGGCGCTGGTGCTCGTCACCTCGACGAGCCGGGCCGCCGGCAGATGTCTTGCGAGCCAATTGCGGCACTGCGACAGCGCCTGCGGCCGGCTGTAGACCTCCGTCACCGCGGATCGGTCGCACGCCGCCAGGAGCGTGTGATGGATCCGCAGCGGCACCTCGGCGCAGATCTTGACCGGCAGCCGGGAGAGATTGTCGAGGGTGTCGGCGATCCGACCGTCGGTGGAGTTCTCGAGGGGCACGACACCGTAGTGCGAGTGACCGGCCTGCACCTCCTCGAACGCGGCCGAGATGCTCGCCACCGGCACGAAGTCGACGGCGCTGCCGAAGCGATGCAGGGCGGCGAGGTGGCTGTAGGTCCAGGCCGGCCCGAGATGGGCCACACGCAGGTGCTGCTCGATGGCCCGCGAGCCGGAAATCAGCTCGCGAAACACCGCCTTGACGCTCTCGTCGGAGAGTGGCCCGTCATTGGCCGACGCGGCCCGCTCGAGAACCGTCTCCTCGCGGGACGGATCGTAGGTCTGCTGGCCGGTGGACTGCTTGAGGTGGCCGATGTCCCGGGCGACCTCCGCCCGCTGGTTCATCAGGCCCACGAGATCCTTGTCGATCGCGTCGATCCGCGCGCGGAGTTGGGCAAGCGTGGGTCGCCGCCCGGGCGGTGTGTCTCGCGGAGGGTGTGACTGTGCCATCTGGGCCGGGGGCCCCGCAGCGGCCAAAATGGCAGCCCAGCGTCGGCGGCCGCGATTCGCCGACGAGGATGCCCCAACTGTACCGTCGCGCCGGCGGCCGTAAACATGGGGCTTTTCCCGGCGACTCCGGCCCGTGCCGGCCCGGACCCGCCGCCACCCCGGCATACTGCCGCGTGGCACGGGCTTTGCTTTCCCTTGGAACACGGCGTCGGCCGGCCAAAAACATCCCTGGCACAGCCCGGGGCGGATCGGCCTCCGAAGCGGCACCGCACACGAGAAAGGGGACCCACACCATGGCCACCAAGCAGGGCGAGAAGATCATCGGCATCGACCTTGGCACCACCAACTCGGTGGTCGCCGTCATGGAGGGCAAGGAGCCCAAGGTCATCGCCAACAAGGAAGGGAACCGGCTCACGCCGAGCGTGGTCGCATTCAACGACAAGGGTGAGACGCTCGTCGGCGACATCGCACGCCGCCAGGCGGTGACCAACCCGAAGCGGACCATGTATTCGATCAAGAGGTTCATGGGTCGGCGCCACGACGAGGTGGGCAACGAGGAAAAGATGGTGCCCTACGAGGTCGTCGGCGGCCCGAAGGACTACGTCAAGGTTCGCGCGGGCGACAAGGAGTTCACGCCGCCGGAGATCTCGGCGAAGGTGCTGCGATCGCTCAAGGAGTCGGCCGAGGCCTACCTGGGCCACAAGGTCAACAAGGCCGTGATCACCGTCCCCGCCTACTTCAACGACGCCCAGCGGCAGGCGACGAAGGACGCCGGTCAGATCGCCGGCCTCGAGGTGATGCGGATCGTCAACGAGCCCACCGCGGCCGCACTGGCCTACGGCCTCGAGAAGAAGAAGGACGAGAAGATCGTCGTGTTCGACCTCGGCGGAGGCACGTTCGACGTCTCCGTCCTCGACGTCTCGAAGGACGGCGTGTTTCAGGTGGTCAGCACCAACGGCGACACGCACCTCGGCGGCGACGACTTCGACCAGACGCTGATCAACCACGTCGCCGACCAGTTCCAGCGTGAGCAGGGGATCGACCTGCGGAAGGATGCCATGGCGATGCAGCGGCTTCAGGAGGCCTGCGAGAAGGCCAAGAAGGAGTTGTCGAGCGCCCAGAGCAGCGACATCAACCTGCCCTTCATCACCGCCGACGCCAACGGCCCGAAGCACCTCCAGATCACGATCGCGAGGGCCCAGTTCGAGCAGATGTGCGATCACCTCGTCGAGCGCTGCCGCGGCCCGGTGCTGCAGGCCCTCAAGGACGCCAAGCTCGACCCGAAGGACATCGACGAGGTCGTGCTCGTGGGCGGATCGACCCGCATCCCCAAGGTGCAGGAACTCGTTCGCAAGCTGTTCGCCAAGGAGCCGCACAAGGGTGTCAACCCCGACGAGGTCGTCGCCCTGGGCGCGGCCATCCAGGGCGGCGTGCTCGGAGGGGACGTGCAGGAGGTGCTGCTCCTCGACGTCACGCCACTCTCCCTTGGCATCGAGACCGAGGGCGGCATCTTCACGAAGCTCGTGGAGAAGAACACCACGATCCCAACGGAGCGGAAGCAGGTGTTCAGCACGGCGGCCGACAACCAGACCGCGGTCACGGTGAGCGTGTTCCAGGGCGAGCGGCCCATGGCCCGCGACAACCGGCTGCTGGGCCAGTTCAACCTCGAGGGAATCCCGCCGTCACCCCGCGGCACCCCGCAGATCGAGGTCAAGTTCGACATCGATGCCAACGGCATCCTCAACGTGAGCGCCAAGGATCTTGGCTCCAACAAGGAGCAGACGGTGCGGATCGAGCAGTCGAGCGGCCTGAGCGAGACCGAGATCGAGCGGATGCGACAGGACGCCGAGAGCCACGCCGAGGACGACAAGCGGAAGTTCCGGCTCGCCGAGGCCCGCAACAAGGCCGAAGCCCTCTGCTTCCAGACCGAGAAGCTCGTCAAGGAGAACGACACGAAGCTCTCGGCCTCCGACAAGGCCCCGCTCGAGGCGGCGGTCGCCAAGGCCCGCGAGATGGCCAAGGGCGAGGACGTCGACGCGATCAACTCCGCCCACGACGCCCTCGAGCAGGCGGCACACGCACTGTCGAAGGTGCTCTACGAGGCGACGGCCCAGCGGTCCGGCGGTCCGGAGGAGCCCTCCGCCTCGCGAGGCCCCGACGACACGATCGACGCCGAGTTCGAGGTCAAGAAGGACGCCTGACGGACCGTCGGCGGCCTCGCGCATCCAGCAGGGGAATGCACTCCGGTCGGCCTTGGCGGCTCGCCGTCGGGTTCGCGGAGCGCCTGCCCCGTTCCGCATGACGGGGAGGAGACACACCCATGCCGTTCCGCTTCGACAAGTTCACGATCAAGGCGCAGGAGGCGGTGCAGTCCGCCGTGGATCTGGCCGCATCCCGCGGCAATCCCCAGGTGAGCCCCGTGCACCTCCTCCACGCGCTCGTCACCGAGCGTGAGGGCATCGTGCGGCCGCTGCTCGAGAAGATCGGTACCGACCGGGCCCATCTCGAGAGGATCATCGACGCGGAGCTGTCGCACCAGCCCAAGGTGTCGGGTGGCAGCCAGCCGCAGCCCGACCAGGAACTGATCCGGGTGTTCGAGGCGGCGACGAACGAATCGCACCTGATGAAGGACGAGTTCGTCTCGACCGACCATCTGCTCCTCGCGCTGGCGAAGGTTCCCTCGAAGGCGAAGAACGTCCTGCAGCTGGCGGCAATCGGCGAGAAGGAGCTGCTGGCGGGGCTGCAGGCCGTCCGCGGCCAGTCGCGGGTGACCGACCAGAATCCCGAGGAGAAGTTCCAGGCGCTCGAGAAGTATGGCATCGACCTCACGACTCGCGCCAGTCAGGGGAAGCTCGACCCGGTGATCGGCCGCGTCGCGGAAATCCGCCGCGTCATCCAGGTGCTCTCGCGGCGCACCAAGAACAACCCCGTGCTGATCGGCGAGCCGGGCGTGGGCAAGACCGCGATCGCCGAGGGTCTCGCGCTGCGGATCGTGCAGGCCGACGTGCCGGAGAACCTCCGCGGGCGCCGGGTGGTGGCCCTCGACCTGGGCGCCCTGATCGCAGGCACCAAGTACCGGGGTGAGTTCGAGGACCGGCTCAAGGCCATCCTTCGCGAGGTCGAGGCGGCCGCCGGCAACGTGGTGCTCTTCATCGACGAGCTTCACACCGTGATCGGAGCCGGTGCGGCGGAGGGGGGCTCCGACGCCGCCAACCTGCTGAAGCCGGCGCTCGCCCGCGGGGAGCTGCGGTGCATCGGCGCCACCACGCTCGACGAGTACCGAAAGCACATCGAGAAGGATGCCGCCCGGGAGCGGCGGTTCCAGCCGGTATGCGTGGGCGAGCCGAGCGTCGAGGACACGATCGCGATCCTCCGCGGCCTCAAGCCGCGATACGAGGCTCACCACAAGGGGGTCAAGATCAAGGACTCGGCGCTCGTCGCGGCGGCCGAGCTCTCCCACCGCTACATCGCCGACCGCTTCCTCCCGGACAAGGCGATCGACCTGATGGACGAGGCGACGAGCCGGATCGCGATGGAGCTGCAGAGCGTGCCGAGCGAGATCGACGAGGTTCAGCGGCGGCTGGTCCAGCTCGAGCTCGCCGCCCGGCAGCTTGCTGAGGAGACCGAGGAACACGCGAAGGAGCGGCTCGCGGAGATCGAGGAGGAGTCGACCGGGCTGCGGAAGACCCTGGCCGATCTCCGCCGGCAGTGGGAGGCCGAGAAGCTCGGCGTCGGCAGCGCCCAGGAGCTCCGCAAGCAGCTCGACGAGGTGCAGCTCGCCTTCGACCAGGCCGGCGTGGCGATCAAGGAGAGACAGGCATCCGGCCAGCCCGTGGGCGAGGAGATGTACCAGAGCCTCTACGAGCTCGACGTGAAGCGGAAGGCGCTTCAGCAGAGGCTGGAGCAGGAGGGCACCGACCGGGATCACGGCCGGGAGACCGGCAAGGCGTCGCCGAAGCGGCTGCTCCGCCGAGAGGTCGGCCCCGAGGAGATCGCCGAGGTCGTGAGCGCCTGGACCGGAATCCCGGTCACGCGGCTCGTCGAGAGCGAGCGGGCGAAGCTGCTCGTGCTCGAGGATCGCCTGCACCAGCGGGTCGTGGGGCAGGACGAGGCCGTCGGGGCGGTGAGCGACGCGGTCCGCCGCAGCCGGGCCGGACTCCAGGATCCCAACCGGCCGATCGGGGCGTTCATCGTCCTCGGGCCCACCGGCGGGGGAAAGACGGAGCTCTGCAAGGCGCTCGCAGAGGTGCTCTTCGACGATGAGAACGCCATGATCCGCATCGACATGAGCGAGTACATGGAGAAGCACACCGTGGCCCGCCTGATCGGGGCGCCGCCCGGCTACGTGGGCTACGAGGAAGGGGGCCGGCTGACCGAGGCGGTCCGGCGCCGGCCCTACTCGGTGGTCCTTCTCGACGAGATGGAGAAGGCGCACCGCGACGTGTTCAACGTGCTCCTGCAGGTGCTCGACGACGGCCGGCTCACCGACAGCCTCGGTCACACGGTCGACTTCACCAACACGATCGTGGTGATGACGAGCAACGTGGGCAGCCAGGCGATCCAGGAGATCACGAGGGAAGGGGGCAGCGAACAGGAGGTGCGCGACGCGGTGCGGGAGGCGCTCCAGGCGCGGTTCCTGCCGGAGTTCCTCAACCGAATCGACGAGACGATCGTGTTTCACCCTCTCGATCAGAGGCACATCCACCGGATCGTGTCGATCCAGGTGCAGCGACTCGTCGATCAGGCCGCCAAGGCCGGCATCACGCTGGAGTGCACGGACGACGCGATCGACGAGATCTCACGACTCGGCTACGACCCCGTGTACGGGGCGCGGCCCCTGAAGCGGGTGATCCAGCAGCAGCTGCAGAACGAACTCGCCCGCGAACTGCTCTCGGGAAAGTTTCCGGAGGGCAGCCGGGTGAAGGTGGATTTCGTCCAGGATGGCTTCGTGTTCGCACTCGTCGACTGAGCCACGCGTGACCCGGCTCAGCCGCGCTTGCGGTCCTCGAGCCCCATCCGGGCGATGAGAGATTCGCACCCTGCGGTCATCTTGCGGAGCTTTTCGGCCATCACGAGCTTCTCGCTCGTGGTCGCCTTCTTCGCCTTCGTCTGCAGCTTGACGAGCTTCTTCCGGCGGTGCCGCCGCCGCTTGACTTCCTTCATCCGGTTGCTGATGCCGCCCATCGTGAAACGTTCCTCTCGGGTGATCGGGGAGTGAGGAACTCTAGAAAACGCGGGGAAATCCGTCAAAGGCAGGCCGTGCCGCCGCGGACCGACGCGAATCCTGGCCCGGCGACGGCCTCGGACCGCCGGCGACATCCGATAAACTCGGGACCCGACGGTCTGGCGACCGCCGGCGTCGGATGGGTGGCAGAGCGGTTGAATGCACCGGTCTTGAAAACCGGCAGTCGCGAAAGCGGCTCGTGGGTTCGAATCCCACCCCATCCGTTTCGTCGGACCTTTTCCCTTTTGCGGCACCGTGCCGATGCATCCGGCCGCCCTCGCCGAGGAACTCCTGCTGCGGGAGTGTGACGTGTCCGTCACGCGCCGGACCGGGCCGGGCGGCCAGCACCGCAACAAGGTCGAGACGGCGGTCGTCCTCCGCCATCGCCCCTCGGGCCTGGCCGCCGAGGCCTCGGAGCGGCGGTCGCAGCGGGAGAATCGGGGCGTGGCGATCTCGCGACTCCGCCTGCGCCTGGCGATCGGAATCCGCATGCCTTCGACCGACGGCCCCCCCTCGCCGCTCTGGCAATCCCGCTGCCGCGGTCGGCGGCTCGCGGTCGCCGTCGACCACCGGGACTTCCCGGCGATCGTCGCCGAGGCGCTCGATCGGCTCGACGCCGCCGACTGGCACGTCGCCGCCGCCGCGAAGTCGCTCGCGGTCACGACGTCGCAGCTCGTGGGCCTGGTGCGCAAAGCTCCCGCAGCCTGGGTCGCCGTCAACGAGGCCCGCCGCGGTCGTGGTCTTCCGCCGCTCGCCTGACCGTCCTCGCCGCCGGCGTCGCCGGTGCCGCCGCGGGCGTAGACTGTTGGCCACAGATCGTCCCGCTCCCACGGCCCGGCTCCATGAGCGACCAGCACCCTGCGCCGACGCCGACCCAACTGGGCCCCCTCGGCCGAGCTGCGGTGCTGGTTGCCGCGTTTCTCGGTCTCTTTTTCGACGGTATGGAGCTGGGGCTCATGCCGGTGGCCTCGCTCTCGGTCTCCAGGAGCCTGCTCGGCGACGCCTTCACCCCCACGCTCGGCGGCGACTGGTTCGCACGATTCACCGCCGCGTTGATGCTGGGTGCGGCGATCGGCGGCATCCTGCTCGGCAGCCTCGGCGACCGGATCGGACGCAGCCGCGCGATGGGCGTGAGCATCCTGTTCTACTCCGTCTGCGCCGGACTGGGGGGGCTTGCGACCACGCAGGAGCAGATGCTCGTCCTGCGGTTTCTCGTCGGGCTCGGCGTCGGCGGAATGTGGCCCAACGGGATCGCGCTCGTCGCCGAGAGCTGGCCGAACGCGTCGAAGGCGACGGTGTCGGGAGTGATGGCGGCCGGCCTCAACGCCGGCATCCTGATGCTCTCCCAGCTCGCCCGCGCATGGCCGATCACGCCCGAGTCGTGGAGGTGGCTGTTCCACCTGGCCGCCGTGCCCGCGGCGCTCGGCGTGGCCGTGCTGCTCTCCCTTCCGGAGTCGCCGGCCTGGCTCGCCTCCCGGAACCGCGACAGGGGCGACCTCCGGCGGGCTCCCCTCCGCGCACTCGTCTCGCGTCGCCTTCTCCCGACGACGCTCGCGGCCATTCTGGTGGCGTCGATCCCGATGGCTGGCGCGTGGTCGGCCAGCAAGTGGATGATTCCGTGGGCCGACAAGGTCGCCGGCATGGAGCATGCCTCCTACAAGGCCGTCACCCAGGGCTGGTGGGCGGCGGGGTCCGTCATCGGGAGTTTCCTCGGGGCGCAGCTCGTGGGCTGGCTCGGACGGCGAGTGAGCTACGTCGCCATCAGCATCGCCGCGACGGCGGCCACCTGGGCCATGTTTCAGCTCACGGAGCCCCTGCGGCCCTCCTTCCTGCCGGTCGTGTTCGTGCAGGGATTCGTCTCCACGCTGTTCTTCGGCTGGCTCGCGGTCTACCTGCCGGAACTGTTTCCCGTGGAGGTGCGGGCCTCCGGCAGCGGCCTTGCCTACAACTCCGGCCGATTCATCACCGCGGCCGGCGTGCTCGGTTCGGCGTGGCTGTTCACGTCGCTCGGCGGCGACTATCCCCGTGTCGGCTCCCTGCTGGGCCTCGTCTACGCTCTGGGAATCGCGGCCATCTGGCTCGCGCCGGCCGGCCCGTCTCCGACGGAGTTCGATGATGGCGGCGTGCAACGTGTTGGACGGTGATTGCGCCCGGCCGCCGAGTCGCCGGCCGCGGCGATACGATGAGCGGGTCGATCCGCCCCCCTGGTTCCGAGGACGTCCATGAGCTCAGCCACGCCGTTCGGCCCGGTGCTTTCACGTCGGCGGGCGGTCGGCCGCACCGTCGCGGCCGGGCTCGGGGTGTGGGGGCTCTCCTCGGCGAGTCGCGCCGCCGCCGACACGTCGCTGGCGGTGGGGCTGATCGGCTGCGGCCGCCAGGGCCGGTCGGTGGCCAAGGCGTTGGCCTTGGTGCCCGGTGTGCGGATCGCCACGGTGGTCGATCCCGATGCGGAGCGAAGGGGCGGGGCGGCCGCCGAGTTCGAGGCGGCGGATGGGGGGCCTGATCTCAGGAGGGTTCTCGACGACCGGAGCATCGACGCGGTGATCGTGGCCACTCCGGACCACTGGCACGCACCGGCGGCCATTCTGGCGTGCGATGCCGGCAAGCACGTCTACGTCGAAAAGCCGTGCAGCCACAATCTCCACGAGGCCGGCCTGCTCCGGGACGTCGCCCGCCTCCGGGGCACGGTGGTGCAGCACGGCACCCAGAGCCGCTCCAATCCGCTCATCGCCGAGGCCGTCGACCTCGTCCGCCAGGGCGCGATCGGCGACGTTCTCGTTGCCAAAGCCTGGAACGTGCAGCAACGCAAGGACATCGGCCGCAGGCAGCCGGGCCCAGCCCCGACCGGCGTCGACTACGACCTCTGGGTTGGCCCCGCGCCGTTCGTGCCCTATCAGGACAACCGCTTCCACTACAACTGGCGATGGTGGCATACCTTCGGCTGCGGCGACGTGGGCAATGACGGCACGCATGAGCTCGACTACGCCCGATGGGGCCTCGGCATCGACACCCTGCCGTCGCGAATCGCCGGCCTCGGCGGCAAGTCCTTCTTTCACGATGATCAGGAGTTTCCCGACACCGCGGCGCTCGTGTTCGATTTCTCCGGTGAAGGACCGTCGAGCCGGCGCCGCCAGCTCGTGTTCGAGATGAGGCTGTGGTCGCGCAACTACCCCCACAACTGCGACAGCGGGGTCGAGTTCCACGGGACCGACGGCATGCTCTTCGTGAGCAAGCGGGGCAAGCTCGAGATCCTCGACGGCGAAAACAAGCGGCGCGACCCGCCACCTCGGGACGAGCCGCCGGTCGTCGGCAGCCACCAGGCCGACTTCGTGGCGGCGATCCGGGAGGGCCGGAAGCCACGGGCCGACATGGACGAGGCCTTCCGATCGGTCGCGCTCGTCCACCTCGGCAACATCGCCATCCGCCTCGGCCGGACGCTGACTCCCGATGCCGAGGGCACACGGATCGTCGGAGACGACGAGGCCACCGGCCTCCTCCGCAGGACGTACCGTGAGCATCACTGGGCGACTCCCGCCGGCGGCACCTGACAGATCCTCGATCACGATGCGCGTTAGTTGCGCTACGTGTTGCAGAAACGCGGCCCGGAACCTAACGTGATCCCGATGGAATCCAGCGGCGTCACGATTCGCGATGTTGCAGCCCGCGCGGGCGTTTCTCCGGGAACGGCGAGCCGCGCGCTTCGTGGCCACCCGCAGATCAGCGAGGCCTGCATCGCGCGGGTTCGCGACGCGGCCGAGGCCCTCGCCTACCGACCGCTTCGCGACCGCAGCGGCCGGCGGCGGCGGGCCCCGCTCACCGGCAAGCGGATCGCCATCGTGATGCTGGGCATCGATCGCACGCTCGCCAGCCTTCCCGCCGTCGCCGAGGCTATCCACGGCGCCGAGGAGTCGCTCGCGGCGGCAGGTGCGCACCCCACGCTCATCGACGTGCCCGATCCGATGTCGCCCCCGCGATCGCTGCGTCGCGTGCGGTTCGATGGCATCCTCGCCAAGGCAGCGCTCCAGGGCGACATCGCCGAGGCGATCGGCTCGAAGTTCCGCGGGGTGCTGGAGTCGAACGCCCTGGTGTGGATGCTCGGCAGGCCGGCCGGCATGACCGGCGACGCCGTCGGCCCGGACAACGTCGCCATGGGCCGGATCGCGGCCGAGGCGCTTCACGAGGCCGGCCATACCCGAGTGGCGATCGTCAACCCGAAGGGCGATCACACCATGTTCGGGATGCGGCAGCAGGCCTTCGTGGCAACCGCTGGGTGCGTGGGGCTCAGCGTCTCCACCTACACCGGGTGCCGCGCCCGTCACCGTGAGTTCCCGCTCGAGCCGATCATGGACGTCGCCGACGTGCAGCCCCTCGTCGATGCGATGCTCCGCGAGCGTCCCCGCCCGACAGCCGTGTTCTGCCCGGCCGACAGCATCGCCGCCCTCGTCTACCGGGCGCTGGCCTCGCGTGGCGTCCGACCGGGTGAGGAAATCGGCATCATCTCGTGCAACAACGAGCGGAGCCTTGTGGCCGGCCTCTGGCCGGGCCTGGCCACGATCGACGCCCACCTGCGCCGCGTGGGCCAACTCGCCGTGGAGCAACTCACCCGGCGGATCACCGGCGAGTTCGATGGTGCCGCCGTCGAGATCAACGTCACTCCAACCCTTGTGCCCGAGGCATCGATCGCCTCACGACACCCTTCCCACCCCGCCGCGGCCCACGCCTGACTGCCGCCCCGTCCGGAGCCCAATCGATGCCACACTCCTCCCCTCCGCCTGCCCATGCACCGGCGTCGACGTGGCGGAGCCGCCCCTGGAGCGGCGTCTTTCCGGCGACGCTCTGCCCGTTTCGCGACGACGAGTCGATCGACGAGGAGGGGCTCCGCAGCTACATCCGCGAGGTCGCGTCGGTGCCGGGCGTCGAGGGCGTGGTCTGCAACGGCCACACCGGTGAGATCATGTCGCTGCGGCCCGACGAGCGGGCCCAGGTGATGAAGGTCGTCGCCGAGGCGGTTCGCGAGGCCAACGCCGCCACCGGCCGCGAGGTCAAGGCGATCACGGGCGTTTCGGCCGAGGGAACCCACGAGGCAATCGACCATGCGATCGCGGCCCGCGAGGCGGGCGCCGATGCGATCCTGCTGATGCCACCGCACCACTGGCTGCGATTCGGCCGCTCCGCCACCACCGCCGTCGGCTTCATCGACGACGTCGCGCAAGGGGGTGGCGTGCCGATCATCGTCCACCAGTACCCCGCCTGGACGAAGGCCGGCTACACCCTCCCGGAAATGCTGGAGATGGTGAAGCTGCCCGAGGTCGTGATGATCAAGATGGGCACGCGGGACATGGCCCGCTGGCGGTGGGACTACGAGCAGCTCAAGGCTGCGGCGCCGCACGTGTCGATCACCACCTGCCACGACGAGTTCCTCCTGGCCTCGCTGCTGGAGGGTGCCGACGGCGCCCTGATCGGCTTCGCCGGCTTCGTGCCGGAGTTGATGGTGGAACTCGTGCATGCCGCGCTCGACGGCGATCTCGCCCGGGCGAGGAAGGCGGGCGACGTGGTCGCCCCGTTGGCACGGATCGTCTACGCGTTCGGCGAGCCCGGCTGCGGTGCGCACCAGCGGATGAAGGCGGCGCGATGGCTGCTGGGCAGGTTTCCCAGCCCCACGTTCCGCCGGCCGGTCCGCCCGCTGTCGGCCGACGACCTCGGCCGGATCCGCCACGGGCTCGAGGCGATCGGCATGGCCTGCCCGCTGCAGCCGGAAGCGGCCCCGGCCGTCGCGCAGCCGCGGCGACGGAGGTCGCAGGCGGTCGCGGTCTGACGCGGCCGTGTCCCCGATGAAGGGCCGCGTTTTTCCCTCGGAATCCCGCACGCTCGTCGATGCGTCCACCGGACGTCCTGTCCGGCAGGTGACGGCGCACCCGTCGATCCATCACCACCCGTTCTACTACCTGCCCGCCTACGACGACGCGATGCGGTGGCTGGTGTTCGTGTCGCATCGCGGCGGCACGCCCGCGATCTTCGCGGAGGAACGATCGAGCGGCCGCCTCGTGCAGTTCACCGACCGCTCTGACCTCAACGAGTGGAGCATCCATCCGGCGCACGACGGCCGGTGGATCTACTTCACGGCCGGATGCGGGGCGTGGCGGGTGTCGACCGAGCCCGGCTTCCGCGAGGAGTGCCTCGCCGATTTCGGCGACGTGCCGATGATTCCCCCGGGGATGGTCGGCGACGCGATGGGCACCACGTCGCTCTCCCGCGACGACCGCTGGTGGATCGTGCCGGTGAAGCTCGGGACTGCGGCGCGGCTGCACGCGATCGACACCACCACCGGCGGCCTCACGGTGGTCTGCGAGCACGAGTCGATCGGGCATCCCGAGGTTCACCCCGACGACCCGACCTGGATCCGCTTCGCCGGCCGCTTCACCGACCGGATTCACGTCGTCCGCCGGGACGGCAGCGGCCATCGCCTCGCCTACGCCCGCGACGTCGCCCGGAGGGAGTGGGTGGTCCACGAGACCTGGATGCCGCGGTCGGCGGTGGGAGGCCGCAACGAGATCGTCACCGTCGTCTGGCCGCACGGCATGATCGGCATCGACATCGACAGCGGTGCGATCCGGCGGGTCACCGACTTTCCCGCCTGGCACCCGATGGTCCGCCGCGACGGCCGCTCCTGCGTCGCCGACACCACGTTTCCCGATCGCGGCCTGTTCACGTTCGATCCGTCGGCGGGGACGGATTCGCCGGTCGCACCGCTCGCCGAGAGCCGGTCGAGCAACGCGGGCGTGCACTGGACCACCGACCACTGCCCCTACGACGACGGGCCCGTGAAGGTCTTCGCCCCCCAGCACACGCACCCCCATCCCTCCTTCTCGCCCGACGGATCGCGGGTGGTGTTCACGAGCGACCGCACGGGCGTCGCGCAGCTCTACGAGGTGATCGTCGGATGATCCGCACCCTCGCGATGGCCGCCCTGTTCGTCGCCGTCGCCGCGACCCCGTCGGCCGCCGGCCTGTCCATCGACCGGCGCGACGACCGGCTCGTGATCGCGACGGACGCGGGCGAACCCGTGGCCGAGTACGTGTTCGCGGATCCCGCGATCGGCCGGCCGTCGCTCCGGGACCTCCGCACGCCCGAAGGGCTGGTGGTGACGCGGCCCTGTCCGCCGCGGGCCGGCATCGATCCGCAGGACCATCCCACGATGCACCCGGGGCTGATGCTCTGCTTCAGCGACCTCTCCGGCCACGATCCCTGGCGGCACAAGACCGCCGTGCGGTTTCTGGGCTTCGACGGCGAGCCGGCGACGGGCGACTGGGGCGACGCGTCGTTCACGGCCCGGCTGGCCTATCTCGGCGCGGCCGCGGATACGCCCGACGCCCCGGTGGTGTGCCGCGAGCGCTCGACCGTGACCATCGCCGACGGCGTGGCGGCCGGCACGCCGATCCGGCTCGTCGCCTGGGACGCCGAACTCACGGCGGGCGATACCGGCGTGACCTTCGCCGATGTGCAGGAGATGGGCTTCGGCATCCGCCTGGCCGCGGAACTCTCACCGAAGGGCGGGGGGCGATACCTCGCCAGCCACGGCGGCCGCAACGAGAAGGAGGTGTTCGGCCGCCAGGCCGACTGGTGCGACGCCTCCGGCACCATACACGGCGCGGCCGCCGGCGTGCTCGTCGTGAACGGCACCGGCAATCCCCGCCGGCCGTTCTTCCACGCCCGCGACTCGGGCTGGCTGCTCGCCAATCACTTCGGCACCGCGACGTACGCCAAGGGTGAGCCGGGCGCGATCACGCTGGCCCCGGGAGAAACGCTCCGGCTGTCGATGCGGTTCGTGCTCCACGGCGCGGTCGCCGACGACCACCTCCCCGAG
>CAIKWU010000137.1 GCA_903831155.1 uncultured Planctomycetaceae bacterium
CGAAGGCGAGTGGGAAAGCGGACGAAAAACTTTGCAGACGGGTACGGAGCAGCGGCCCGCGAACGGTCGCCCCAGTGGCGCTCATGGCCCCAGTGGCAACCGACCTCGCGGCTCGGCTCGTGCCAGTGTGAACAGGCACATCCCGTGCCAGACCTCCAAAAAGCACCAATCGGGAACGGCGCGCACGAATCGGGAAAACACGGCCCGGCGCTGGAGCGATTCGCTCCAGTTGAGGCCGGGGGGTGAGGCGATTCGCTCCGGCGAAGTGAGGCGATTCGCCCCGCCCGCCTGCGTACTTCCGACGCCGCCACGAAGATGCGACGAGTCGCTTGCTCGCCTTCTCGCCGTCATACTGATGGCATCGCTCGTCGCTCGCCGCTGCCCCGTGGCGGCGCGATGAGCGGGCCGTGCCACAGTCCGTCACGTTCAACCTGGCTGGTATCGCCCCCCCGATGCATTCGCCTCCCCTCGACCAGTCGGACAGTGCGCATGCCCCGGGCGTCGCGCCGCCACACATCGCGGCTCTCCGCAACGCGCTGCCGCGGTGGCGGCGGCGAATCTTCTGGTCGTTCCAGATCGTCTACTGGCTGGCGATCGGCGCAGCTGTGTTGGGGATGAGCATCGCCCTGAAGCCCGACGAGCCGATGCCGTTGCTGCCGGTCACGCTGCGGGTACTCACCGGCTTCGTGGTCTCGAGCCTTGTGTATGTGCTGTTCGAGATGCCGCAGCTCCACGGGCTGCCGCGGCGGGTGCGCTGGCCCCTGATGGTGGGCGTGGGAACGGCAGCCCTCGCCGTATCGATTCTGCTGCTCATCACCGCCGGCGTGGGCGGGCCCGCAAACTGGGCCGGCGAGACGACGCTCGGGCCGATCGTGCCGCGGATCATCGCGGCGGTGGCCTGGTGCCTGATCATCTTCGGGCTGGAACTGATCGAGGATCTCTACCAGGCGAGGATCCTGCTCGCTGAGAACGAGGCGACCGCGATTGATCTGGAGCTGCGGATGCTCAAGGCGGAGGCAATGGCCCGAAAGTTCGAGGTGCGGCAACTTCAGGAACAAATGAACCCCCACTTCCTCTTCAACGCACTCAACGCCGTGGTGGCCAGCAAGCACGATCCGGAGGCCGTGGAGACCGTGACCCGCGACCTCGCCGACTTCCTCCGCTTCACGCTCGCCGAGGCCCGCACGCTCGAGCCGCTCTCCCGGGAACTGCAGGCGCTGGAGAAATACCTCGGCGTGCAGCGGTTCCGATTTGGCGACAACCTCGTCTGCCGCATCGCCTGCGACCGCGCGGCCCATTCGGTGCTCGTGCCGCCGATGCTGATCCAGCCGCTCCTGGAAAACGCACTGCACTACGGAGCCCAGACGAGCCGGATGCCGCTCAAGGCGGAGGTGACGGCGAAGGTGGCCGACGGCTGGCTCGAGGTGGTGGTCGCCAACTCGGGCCGCTGGGTGACGCCCGACGCGACGCGGTCGCCCTCCACGGGCATCCGCTCGCTGCACAAGCGACTGAACCTGCTGATCGGCGAGCAAGCCAGCGTCGACACCGTGATCGACCCGGACCTCGACGGCGGCTGGGTGCGTGTCGTGATCCGAATGCCGGCAAGGCTCACGCCGCCGCCGGCTGCCACCACGCCGAAGCGGGTTCCCGAAACCGTCTGACGCCCCTGCCCGTCGCCCACGTCGCCAGCCCCTCCGAAAGCCGCCATGTTCACCGCCCTGCTCGTCGACGACGAACCGCTCGCCATCGCACGCATGCGGGAGCTGCTCGCCGCCCATCCAGAGATCGAGGTGATCGGCGCGGCCGGAGGCTTGGCCGACGCCAGGGCCTTCCTCGAAACGCGAGCGCCGGATGTGGTGTTTCTCGACGTCGAGATGCCCGGGGGCAGCGGCCTCGACCTGCTCGAAAGCGTGCCCGACGCCACGCAGGTGGTGTTCGTCACGGCCCGCGAAAAGTACGCCGTGCAGGCGTTCGCCGCCGCCGCCCTCGACTATCTCGTGAAGCCCGTCGATCCCGAGCGGCTCGCCGACACGATGGCCCGCGTCAGGAAGCAGGCCGCGAGCGAGGGGCGACAGCCCGACGAGGGAACCGAGCCGGATGCCGCCGACCTCGATGCCTCTGCGGCTGCCGAACCGGCCGCGAGTGGGCTCGATGATGTGGTCAGCGGGCCGCTGGCCGACAAGACCACGACGGGCGTGGTGACCGTCGGCGACATCTGCTGGATCGAGTCGCTCCGCAACTTCACGCGGGTCGCCCTCAAGGGGCCGCCGCGGCTGATCGTCTTTCGCCGCCGGCTCAGCGAGTGGGACAGCCTCCTGCCCAACGGCCCGTTCGCCCGGGTGGGCAGGTCCTATCTCGTCCAACTCGCGATGGTGGAGCAGATCGAGTGGAACTCGCGGCATGAGACGCACGTCATGTTCGCAGAAGGCGCGGAGCCTCTCGCGCTCGGACGCCTGCCCGCCATGCGGCTCCGCGAGATCCTCAGCGGCACCGCCTAGCAGTGGTCGCGCGAGCCCGCGACCACAGAACGTCGGCACAGCCCGCCGCCCTCGCTGCCGGATCCACGGGCCGCGGGTATCCTCGGGGAATGAGGATCTGCCTGATCTCGCAGGAATACCCCCCGGAAACCGCCTGGGGGGGCGTGGGCACCCAGACCTGGGTGAAGGCCCGGGCGCTCGCGCGGCTCGGCCACGAGGTGCACGTGCTCGCCTGCTCCGCCTGGGAGCAGGAGGGCATGCGCACGGAGGTCCACGACGGCGTGACCGTGCATCGCATCCAGCCGCCGGGGCACGACTTCCCGGTCTATGGCAAGCCGCTCTGGATGCTCGGCTGGACGTGGCTCGTGGTGCAGACGCTCGACGAACTCATGGACCGCCACCGGTTCGACGTGCTCGACTTTCCGGAGTTCGGCGGCGAGGGCTTCGGCTACCAGATCGACCGCACGCGGTGGAACTGGGCCGCCGTGGTGGTGCAGGTGCACGGGCCGATGGCGATGTTCATCGAAACGATGCAGTGGCCGCAGCCCGGCAGCCGGCTCCGCGAACTCGGCACCTTCATGGAGGGTTTCTCGCTGCGGCACGCCGACGCGATCATGGCCAGCGGCAGCGGCGTGGCCGAGGTGGTGGCCCGCACCTACGGGATCCCGCGCGAGAAGATCGACGTCGTCCACTGCGGGGTCGATGTCGGGATGTTCTCCCCCGCGCCGGCGCCCGGCATGCTCGCCGAGCGGCCCACCGTGCTCTTCGTCGGCAAGATGGTGAAGAACAAGGGGCCGCTCGTGATGGCCGAGGCGGTGCTCGCGCTGCGAAAGAAGTTTCCCGACATCCACGCGATCTTCATCGGCGACGGCCTCCACGTGCCCAACATGATCCGCGAGCGGTTCACCGAGGAGGGCGCGCTCGACAACCTCGACCTGCTCGGATTCATCGATCTCGACAAACTCCCCGACTTCTACCGCCGCGCCCACGCCTTCATGGCACCGGCCGAATACGAGGGCTTCGGGGCGGTCTACATCGAGGCCCAGGCCTGCGGCTGCCCGGTGATCGCCAGCACCTCGGGGGGCGGCTCCGAGGCGGTGGCCGATGGCGAGACGGGCTTTCTGATCCCTTACGACGACGTCGCCGCCGCCACGGACCGCCTCGAACGGCTCCTGGGCGATTCCGAACTCCGCGGCCGGATGAGCGAGGCCGGCATCCGCCGCGTCCGCGAGACGTTCGCGATGGACCGCTACATCGGCAGGGTCATGGCCGTTTATGAGAGGGCAGTCGCCTTCTCCCAGGGCCTCGACGACGATGACAAGGACCACACCGATTGGGAATCGCCGCACCTCCCCGGAAAACACCGCCGTGAGGACTGGTAGGCATTTTCCGATTCCCGAGAGCCCGGCCGACCTCCGCACGGTCTGGGCCGCGGCCCAGCCGCTCGACGACACCACGCGGCCCCGCTGGCTCGACGCCGAAGATGACGACGGCGACTTCCGCCACGCCGGGAGCGTGTCGCTCGCGGGCCTCGACCAGGCCGCCCGCGCCGCGGCCATGGCCGAGTTCAACGAGCTCGAGTACGCCCGGCTCGTGGTCGAGGAAGACCCGACGCAGCCCGACCTGCACCACCTCTACGTGCGCGAGCCGCGGCCCGAGCCCGTCTGGAGCATCGGCGTCCGCACGGGGCCATCGCCCTGGTCGCTCACAGCACCGCCGGGCGACGAGCCGGCCCTCACGGCCGCCGACGTGACCGACGTGCCGGCGACCTCGGTGGCCGACCCATTTCTGCTCCATCGCGACGGCCGCTGGCACATGTTCTTCGAGGTGGACGACTGGCTCGCCCGAAAAGGTGCGATCGGCCTCGCCACCAGCGACGACGGGCTCCGCTGGCGGTACGAGCAGACCGTGCTCGCCGAGCCCTTTCACCTCTCGTATCCCTGCGTCTTCGAGCATGGCGGCGACGTCTGGATGGTGCCTGAGAGCACGCAGGCCGAGGCGGTGCGGCTCTACCGCGCCAGGCGGTTCCCCAACGAGTGGGACCACGTGGCCGACCTCCTCACGGGCGGATCGTTCGCCGATGCCACCCCCTTCCATCACGACGGCCGCTGGTGGCTGCTCGTGGAGACGAGCGGCGAGGCCAACGACACGCTGAGGCTCTTCGTGGCCGACGATCTCCTCGGTCCCTGGCGAGAGCATCCGCAAAGCCCGGTCGTGAACGGCGACGCGACCCACGCCCGCCCGGCCGGACCCGTGATCGCCGCCGATGGCCGGCTCGTGCGGCTCGCGCAGAACTGCGTGCCCGCCTACGGCATCGATGTCCGTGGCGTCGAGATCGCCCGGCTCACGGCTTCCGACTACGAGGAGCGGCCGATCGCCGTGCCCCCGCTCGTCGGCCCCAGCGGCCGCGGCTGGAACGCCCGCGGCATGCACCACCTTGCCGCCGTGCAGCGAGGCGACGGCTCGTGGCTCGCGGCCGTGGACGGTTGGCGGATGGAGGACGCGCCATGACGACGTCCCTCTTCCCGTCGGACCTGCCCGGCGACGACGAGCTCTCGGCAGCGCTTCGTCGGCTCCTGCCCGCAAGCGGCGCCACCATCACCGGCCGCCGCCCCAACGCCTACACGAGCTCGTCGCGGAGCGAGGTCGTCAGCATCCAGACCGACGACGGCGGCCACCTCGAACTCCTCGTGAAGTACGACCGCGGCCAGCGCGATCCGTTTCCCTCCTGCCGCCACGGCATCGACTACTGCGCCCGCGTCTACCAGGCGGTGGTCGCCGCCGCGCCCCTCCAACACCTGCTCACCCTCGGCACGATCCGCATCGGCCCCGGATCGCTGCCGGCGATTGTGCTCGAGCACCTCGACGGCGCGTTTCGCGTCGGCGAGGCGCCGGAGGTGTCGGGCATCCTCTCGGCGGCCGAGTGGTGCGGGGCGTTCCACCACTGGGCCGAGCCGCGGCGTGACGCGGTGGAACTTGCTTTCCTCGCCCGCTACGACGCCGACTACTACCGCGCCTGGGCCGACGCGGCCCTGCGGCTCGCAGACGACGCCGGAGCCGCGGCCCACTGGCTGCCCGGCGTGTGTGCGGCGTATCGTGAGCTTGCCGACATCCTGGCCTCGTCACCGACGACGATCATCCACGGAGAGATGAGTCCGCAGAACGTGCTCTGGCTGGAGGGCGAGATCTACCCGATCGACTGGGAGTCGGCAGCGATCGGCCCCGGCGAGATCGACCTCGCCGCCCTCCTCCTCGGCTGGCCAGAGGAAACGGTCGGCCGCTGCATCGACGCCTACTGGGAGGCGCGGCAGATGCCGCAGCCCGCGGAGTTCCCCGCCCGCTGGGCCGCCGCCACGCTCTACACGGCGCTCCGCTGGCTCCCGGCGTCGCAGGGGCCGGACGACGCCCGCTTCACCCTCGCCCTCGATCGCCTCCGCGAGACGGCCGAGTCGCTGCGCGTGGGCTGAACACCGACGCTCGCGCCGGTTGACTCTCGCGGGTCACGCCATGACCTGCTCGAGCAGCGCCGGCAGCACGCGGCGGGAGTCGAAGTGCGTCTCGGCGATGGCCCGGGCCGCGCGGCGGTGCCTGGGATAGTCGGCGAGAATCGCCTCCTCCGCCGCCGGCACGTCGGCGGCCGTCGCAAACGCAAACAGGCCCTCGCCGACGGGAAGGTGCGATGAGAAGCCCGTCTCCTGCGCGATCACCGGCCGCCCCGACGCGAGGTAGCAGACGCTCCGGTCGCTGAACCAGCCGCTCCGCGAGACCACGTAGCCGCTCTTGGCGATGCCGAGCTCGGCCCACGAGCCCTGCACGAACCGCTGGTAGTCGGCGGGCGTGCCGCAGACCACGGCCGGATCGAGCAGCTGCCAGCCGTGCTCGTGAAGCGCGGCGAGATCCCGCACCTCGTCGGCATGGATCGCCAGTGCCGGCAGGCAGGGCTTCGCGACGCGCCGCGGGATGTCGATCACCTCCCGCCAGGCGTGGGCCTTCTGGCCGTGAAACACACCGTCGTGCGTGACCGACCCGTAGCTCCGCCAGTGCCCCACGGTCGTGAGGCCATCGTGCACCGGCTCGCCGGCCGCCACCGGCCAGCGGTCGAGGCAGATCGGTTGGAGCGTCGTGATCCAGTCGCGGCCGCACGTCGGCACGGTGCAGCCCGGCCGGCCGATGCTCGTGGCGATCGTCGCGAAGTGCGTGTGCCGGTCGAACCCGATGTCGGCGCCCTGCAGGTGCCAGATCTGGTTGAACGCGGGGTCGAGATCGAGGAACACGCGGCGGGGAATCGCGTCGATGAGTTCCGGATCCCGCAGCATCCCCGAGATGTCGAGGACCACGTCGGCCCGCCGCATCCGCTCGACGAGCGTGTGACGCGGCATGCCGACCGTGCGGTCCCCCTCCTCGACGACCGCCGCCGAGTCGCGAAGACCGAAGGCCTCGACCAGCGACTGAAAGAACGGCTCGACCCCGGGCCCGATGCGGCGAACCGGCTCGACGAGCAGCACATCGTGGCCGAGATCGCGCAGGCCCAGCACATACTGGAGCACCGCCCAGGCGGCCCCGCCCTGCCCGGGTTGCCCGGCCACCATCCCGGCGATTGCGATCGAGAGCGGACGCACGAAGAATCGCTCCAGGCGGCACGACCGGCATCGTCGGCCTTGTTTGACAGCACCCCGCGGTGTCTTAAGGTTGTCCGTAGGGCAGGCACCTTTTCAACGGCGACGCGCCGCGTCGGGACTTTTCGTCGATGCCACTCATCGTCGCGGGAATGCCGGCCACCGGCACCGCGCTCGTCGCCGAGTGCCTGCGTGCCTGCGGCGTCCACCTCGCGGACGCATGCGGACCTCCACCCGCCTGCTCGGCGGACGGCGGCCGCGCCGAACCATGGGGCTGGGTCGATGCCGGCGGCAGCGCGGCGATCGCGGTCCGCGTGGCGAGTGATCCGCGGTCGAGGGTCGTCGCCTGCCTCCGCAATCCGCTGGAGGTGGCGATCTCGCTCCATCACCGCCACGGCCTGCCGCTCGACGCGGGCCTGTCGCTCTGGGCGGGGCACTTTGGCACTCTCCTCCGCGTCACCTCGCCGGCCAACCGCGTCGTCGCCCACTACGCCGCCTTTCGCCGTGATCCCGCGGCCGCCACGACGCGACTGGCCGCGGCGCTCGGGCTCGCTTCTCCGCTCGACGATCGCGCGTGCCGCGCCGCCTGGCACGGCGGCGCTTCGGCCGCCTTCTGCGACGACGACATGGTCGCGTGCGGCGTCGATGCCGGGATCATCGAAACCTACCGCCTGCTCTGCGCTGAGTCGGGCCACGCCGACATCGCCGGCCTCGGTCCTCGGCCCGACCGCGATCTCCTCCGCGACCTCGCCGCTGCCTGCCGGCAGATGAGCCGGACGGCCACCGCCCCTGGTTTCGCCGACCACTCCGCCCCCGCGCTGCTCGCCGAACTCGCCACCCTGCGCGCCGATCTCGCGGCCCGCGACGAGAAACTCCGCGACCTCGTCGACGATCTCCGCCACGACCTCGAGGACGAGCGGCTGACGCCTGCCACGCGCGCCTACCGGCAGATCGTTCGCGGCGTCCGCGGGCTGCTCAGGGACCACGTGCCGCGCGGCGGCACCGTGGCCATCGTCAGCAAGGGCGACGAAGAGCTCGTGAGGCAGCGGCACTTCACCGCCTGGCACTTTCCGCGCGACCAGAAGGGGAGCTACCTCGGCTACCACCCGGCGGGAGATACGGCCGCGATCGCCAACCTCGAAACCGTGCGGGCCGCCGGCGCCACCCACCTCGTCCTGCCCGAGACCCACGCCTGGTGGCTGACGAGCTACCCGGGCTTCCACCGCCACCTCGAGCGGCACGCGCGGCTCGTGGAGTCGCGGCCCGGGGCGGGGATGCTCTACGACCTCGCTCCCCGCCACGACGTCGCTCAGGCCCTCGGCGAGCGGCTCACGGAGGCCCTCGGCCGCCGGCCGCAGGTGCTCGCCTGGAACGCCCCCCGAGCCGCCGACGTGTTCGCCGACGCGCACGTGTTCGAGCCGCCCGCCGCCTCGCGCACCCTCCCCTACATCGACCGCAGCATCGACGTGGTGGCCGTGGCGGATGCGTCAGCCGAGACGCTCACCGAGGCCCGCCGCGTGGCCCGGGTCGCGGTCGTCGATGCGAACGACGAGACGGTGATCGAGTGGATCGAGCGGCCGGTCGCTCCGGAGCCTCCCTCGGTGTCGATCGTGCTGCCCGTGCACGGCAACTGGCCGGTCACGGAGGCCTGCCTCCGCGGCCTCCTTCCCTCGCTTCCCCGCGGCTGGCCCGTGGAGGTGGTCGTGGTCGACGACGCGTCGCCCGACGAGACGCCTGCCCGCCTCGCCGAAATCGCCGACACCGACCATCGGCTCGTCGTCCTGCGAAACGACGAGAACCTCGGCTTCGTCGGCACCTGTAACCGCGGCGCTGCCGCAGCCACGGGCGACTACCTGGTGTTTCTCAACAACGACACCGTGCCGCTCCCGGGCTGGCTGCCGCCGCTGGTTCGCACATTCGCCGACTTTCCGGCCGCCGGCGCCGTGGGCGGCAAGCTGCTCTTTCCCGACGGACGGCTGCAGGAGGCCGGAGGCATCATCTTCGCCGACGCCTCCGCCTGCCACTTCGGCCGCGAGCATCCCGATCCCTCGTGGCCCCTCTTCAACCACGTGCGATCCGTGGACTACGTGTCGGGAGCCCTTCTGGCCACGCCCCGCGAACTGTTCCTCGCCCTCGGCGGCTTCGACCCCGCCTTCGCGCCCGGCTACTACGAAGACACCGACTACTGCTTCCGCCTCCGCGACGCCGGCTACGACGTGCTGATCCAGCCCGCCTCCACCGTGGTGCACGTCGAGGGGGGCACGGCGGGCACCGACCACGCCGTGGGCATGAAGCGGCACCAGGAGATCAACCGCCGCCGCTTCCAGGCCCGCCACGCCGCGGCCCTCATGCGGCAGCGACCCCGCCCGGCCGTGATCGACCGCGACTCGTGGACGCTCCTCGCACACCGCGGCACCGTGCCGGAGGGCCGATGACCCGTCGCGCCCTGTTCGCCTCCTACTACGTGCCGCAGCACGACCGCGACTCCGGCGGCCGGCGGCACCATGACCTGATCCGCTTCCTCCTCGACGCCGGCTGGGGCGTGGACGTCGTGGCCCTCCACGGCGTCGCCGGGGCGGAGGAATACGTCCGCGGCCTCGCCGCCCTCGGCGTGGCGGTCCACGACGACTCGCCGCTCTCCCGCCGCGACGGCACGCGGGTCCGCAACCCGCTCTTCGAGACCCTCGTCTCCCAGGCCGCCTTCGATCTCGCCGTGGTCGCCTTCTGGCCGGTGGCGCGGATGTACCTGCCGTCGCTCCGGCGTCGGTCGCCCGGCACGCGGGTCGTCGTCGACTCCGTCGACCTCCACTTCCTCCGCGACTCGCGACGGATCGTCGGCAGCCCCGAGGCGGCGGCGGCCGGCCTGCTGCTCGACGCCGACTTCGCCGCCGAGATGACGGCCGAACTCAACGCCTACGCGGCGTCCGACGCGGTGCTCACGGTGTCCGACAAGGAGCGGGATCTCCTCGGCGACTTCCTCGGGGCGTCGGTCGCGGCTCGCACGGTGCCCGACTGCGAGGATCCGGAGCCGAGCCCGATTCCGCTCACCGACCGCCGGGGCATCCTCCTGCTCGGGTCATTCCAGCACGCCCCCAACGTCGAGGCCCTGCGGTTCTTCTGCCGCGAGGTGGTGCCGCTGCTCGACCGCGACCTGCTCGAGCGTCATCCGATCTACGTGGTGGGCAACGGCGTGACCGACGAAGTCCGCGACCTCGTGGCCTGCCACGAGTCGATCCGGCTCGTCGGCTGGGTGCCCGACGTCACCCCCTACTTCCATCGCGTCCGCTGCTCGGTCGTGCCGCTGCTCCACGGCGCCGGCACCAAGCGGAAGATGGTGCAGGCCCTGATGCACGGCACGCCCACCGTCTCCACCAGCATTGGCACCGAGGGGCTCGGCCTCGTCGACGGGGAACACGTGCTCGTCGCCGACGACGCCGGCACGTTCGCCTCCGGAATCGCGCGGCTGCTCGGCGACGTGCCGCTCTCCGCCGGGCTCGCCGAGTCGGGCCTCGATCACGTGGCCGCCTCGCGGAGCCGTGCGGCCGCGCGGGCCGCGTTTCTCGCCGCAGTCGATGACGCCCTCGCGGCCCGACCCAAGGGGGAGATGCTGCCGGAGTTCCCGCTGGCGGAGTACGACGCCCGCTGGGGGCGGCTCGAGAGCGGCGAGGCGGCCCGCCGCACGCGGCTCGCCGTTCGCGCCGAGGCCGCCGACACGGTGCGGCCCGCAGACGATCGACCGCCCCCCGACCTCGCCGACGTCGAGGCGGCGGGCGTTCGCCTGATCGCCTTCTACCTGCCGCAGTTCCACCCCATCCCGGAGAACGACCTCTGGTGGGGCAAGGGCTTCACCGAGTGGCGAAACGTCGGCAAGGCGGAGCCGCTCTTTCCGGGGCACCATCAGCCGCAGCTGCCGTCCGACCTCGGCTTCTACGACCTCCGCCTCGCCGAGACCCGCGCTGCCCAGGCCGACCTCGCGCGGCGGCACGGCATCCACGGCTTCTGCTACTACCACTACTGGTTCCAGGGGAAGCGGCTCCTGGAGCGGCCCTTCGGCGAGGTGCTCGCCAGCGGCACCCCCGATCTTCCCTTCTGCCTCTGCTGGGCCAACGAGCCCTGGTCGCGGCGCTGGGACGGCTCCGACTCCGAGGTGCTCCAGCCGCAGCACTACTCGGCCGAGGACGATCTCGCCCACATCCGCTGGCTGCTGGGGCCGCTCGCCGACCCACGGGCGATCACCATCCACGGCAAGCCCGTGTTCATGGTCTACCGCGCCGACCAGCTGCCCGATCCCGCGCGCACGACCGACTGCTGGCGGCGGGAGGCGGATCGCGCGGGGCTGCCCGGGCTGCACCTCGTCGCCGTCGAAACCGGCTGGGATGCCGGGTGGGATGCCACGCAGGCCGGATTCGACGCCAAGGTGCTCTTTCAGCCGCAGTTCAGCCTGCTCTCCTCGGCGCCCCGTCTGCCCGTGGGGCCGTCGAAGACCCGCGTCTTCGACTACGATGCGGCGTGGCCGGTGCTCGCCTCGCCGGCCCCCGTGCCCTACCTCCGGTACGACACCGTCTGCCCCGGCTGGGACAACACGGCCCGCCGCGGGGAGGATGCCTGGGTGCTCCACCACAATACGCCCGAGAGCTACGAACGGTGGCTGTCGCTCGCCGTGCGGCGGGCGATGGAGCGGCCGCGGGAGGAGCGGATCGTGTTCGTCAACGCCTGGAACGAGTGGGCCGAGGGGGCGCACCTCGAGCCCGACCGTCGCCACGGCCGCGCGTTTCTCGAGGCCACGCTCCGCGGAGTGCGGGCGGGAGCACGATCGTGATCCTCGGGCGTCGGGTGCTCTTCGTCCACGTGCCGAAGACGGGCGGCATGGCCGTCACCCGCTACCTGCTCGCCGCCCTGCCCCGACCCGTCTGGTACACGCATCCCGACCACGACCCCGCGCTCGACGAGGGCGTGATCCAACTCCCCGGCATCCGCCACGAGACGCTCACCGAGTCGGTCGCCATCGCCGCCCGCGAGGGTATCGACGTGGCCCGCCTGCCGCTGATGCTGGGCGTGCTTCGCAACCCCTACGCGCTCGAAGTCTCCCGCTTCGCCTATCTCCAGAAGGGGCATCCCTGGGACGCCGGCCCGAACCAGGACCTCGCGCTGGCGGGCGACTTCACCGCGTTCGCCACCCAGAGCACCGACCACGGCGGCAGCGAGCGGCCCATCGAGGCCTACTTCGAGATCGACGGCGCGATCCCGGCGACCATGCGGATCCTTCGGCAGGAGTCGCTCCACGAGGACCTGCCGCGGGCGCTCCGCGACGCCGGCATCGACGTGCCTCGCACGGCGACGCTCGCCCCGGAGAATGAGTCGCGGCACGGCCCATGGCTCGACTACTACTCGCGTGCCGCCGCCGAGGCGGTGACCGCCCGCTACCGCTGGGTGTTCGACCGCGGCTTCTACGAACGGCTCGATCCACGCTCGCTGCCGGAGCAACGCGAGACGCCGTTCCACGGCGTGACCCTCGCCACCGTGGGGCCGATCCGGCAGGCTGGACCGATCGTCGGGCTCTGGCACGACGGCTGGGCGGCGGATCGCGTCGCGGTGCCGCTCGTGGCGGAAGGCGACCTGTCGGGCCTCGTAGTCCGCGGCCACGCGCCCCATGCGTTTCCCGACGGGTTGCACCTGACGGCCGGCGTGGGCGACGCGGTGATCGAACATGCGATCACGACCGAGAAGCCCTTCGCGGTGCGAGTGCCCGCCGCCTGCCGCCGCGGCGAGCGCCTGCGGCTCACGCTCGACGCGTCCACCGCGTTTCGTCCGCAGGACGACGGGGGGCGCGACACCCGCAGCCTTTCCTACGTGCTCTCGAGCATCGACGCGGAGGCCGCATCGTGAACCCCCGCCGCGCCCGGCTCGTCGCCTTCTACCTGCCGCAGTTTCATCCGATCCCGGAGAACGACGAGTGGTGGGGCACGGGCTTCACCGAGTGGACCAACGTCAGCAAGGCGGAGCCGCTCTTTCCGGGGCACGAGCAGCCGCAGATCCCGGCCGACCTCGGCTACTACGACCTTCGCGTTTCCGAGACGCGGATCGCCCAGGCCGACCTCGCCCGGGCGCACGGCATCGAGGCCTTCTGCTGGTGGCACTACTGGTTCGACGGGGAGCGGCTCCTGGAGCGGCCCTTCGCCGAGGTGCTGGCCTCGGCCGCGCCCGACTTCCCGTTCTGCCTGGCCTGGGCCAACGAAACATGGTCGCGCCGCTGGCTCGGGGAGGAGAAGGAGATCCTCCGGAAGCAGACCTACTCGCCGGGCGACGCCGAGCGGCACGCCCGCTGGCTCGTCACGGCCTTCGCCGACCCCCGCTACCTTCGCGTCGACGGCCGGCCCGTGTTTCTCATCTACCGACCGCTCGACCTGCCCGATCCGCTCGAGGTGACCGGTGCGATCCGGGCGGAGGCTCGCCGGGCGGGCCTGGCAGATCCCTACCTGCTCGGCATGTCGTCGCACGTGGTCTCCGACATGCGGCCGCTGGGCTTCGACGCCAACGTGGAGTTCGAGCCGCAGCTCGGCGTGCTCCCCGACCCACTCGCCGACGGCCTCAAGATCTACGACTACGCGACCGCCCGAAAGAAGATGCTTCACGGCAAGGGGGGCTTTCCGGCGCATCCCTGCGTGATGGTGTCGTGGGACAACACGCCCCGCCGCGGCGACAACGGCATCGTGTTCACGGGGTCGTCGCCGGCCGCCTTCGAGGGGGCGCTTCGCGAGACGATCCAGAGCGTCGAGTACCAGCCGGCGGAGCAGCGGCTCGTGTTCGTCAATGCGTGGAACGAGTGGGCCGAGGGCAACCACCTCGAGCCCTGCCTGCGTCACGGCCACGGCTACCTCGAGGCCGTCGATCGGGCGAGCCGCACGTAGCATGCCCGCCACCATCCTCTACAGCGGCGCGGTGGCCCAGACGATCCGTCAGGGCGGCCTCTCCTGGTTCCACCTGCAGTTCCTGCTCGGCTTCCGGCGTCTGGGCCACCGGGTGATCCTCGTCGATCGACTCGACGAGGGGATGTGCACAGACGAGTCGGGACAGCCGGCCGCGTTCGCCGAGTCGATCCAGCGGCGGGGCATTCTCGACCTGATGAAGCGATTCGGCCTCGACGACTCGTTCTCGCTCGACGTCGATCGGGGCGAAGCGGTGCTCGGCATCCCGCGGGCCGAGGTGATCGAGCGGGCCGGGTCCGCGGCCTGCCTCGTCAACGTGATGGGCTACTGCGACGACCCGGCGATCCTCGACGCCGTCCCCCGCCGCGTCTTCCTCGACATCGACCCCGGGTTTCCGCAGATGTGGCGGGCCCTCGGCCTCCACGACGCCTTCGCGGGCCACGATCGCTTCGCCACGCTCGCCCGCAGGATCGGCAAGCCGGGCTGCACGATCCCCACGTGCGGCCTCGACTGGATCACGCTGCCCCAGCCGGTGGTGCTCGCCGAGTGGCCCGTGGCGCCACCGAGGCCAGGGGCCGCGTTCACGAGCATCGGCGCGTGGCGGGGACCGAACGGACCGGTCGAGCACGAGGGCCACGTCTACGGCCTGCGCTGCCACGAGTTTCGGAGGTTTCTCGACCTGCCCCGCCGCTGCCCAGGCGAGACCTTCGAGCAGGCCCTCGAGATCCACGAGGGCGACCGCAAGGACATCGACGCGCTCGCAGCGCACGGCTGGCGGCTCGTCGATCCCCTCGCCGTGGCCGGGAACCCCGAGGCCTACCGCGACTACATCGCCGGCTCGAAGGCCGAGTTTCTCGTGCCCAAGCAGATGTACGTGGATACCCACGGCGGCCTGCTCAGCGACCGCAGCGCCTACTACCTCGCCTCGGGCAGGCCGGTGCTCGCGCGAGACACGGGCCTCGCGGATCTCCACCCCCTCGGCGAAGGCCTGCTCGCATTCGCGACGCTCGACGAGGCGGCTGCGGGCGTCGAGGCGATCGCCGGCGACTACCCGCGACACTGCCGCGCCGCGCGGGAGATCGCCGAGGCCGAGTTCGACTCCGACCGCGTGCTCACCCGCTTCCTCGACGACATCCTGGCATGAACACCCGCGTGCCCCGCTCGATCGTCGTCGCCGGCGCCCTGGCCGCCAAGCCCGGCAACGCGGGGGGCGTGTGGGAGCGGTTCAGTTACGCCGTCGGCCTCCGCCGCCTCGGCTTCGACGTGCTCTTCGTCGAGGAGATGGCCGCCGTGCCCGACGCGGCGGCGCTCCGCTGGTTCGACCAGGCGGCGGAGTTCTTCGCCTTCGGCGCGGCCGCCGCCATCATCGGCCCGCACGGCTGGTCGCACGGCCGCGACCGCGACGACGTGCGCCGCACGCTGGACCGGGCCGAGCTGCTGGTGAACCTCAGCGGCAACCTCCTCGCGGCCGACCTGTTCGACCGAGCCCGGGCCACGGCCTTCGTCGACGTCGATCCGGGGTTCACGCAGATCTGGCACGCCGACCCGGGCGTCGGCTACGTGATTCCGCGGCACGATCATTACCTGACGATCGGGGAGAACATCGGCACCCTGGCCTGCCCGATCCCGACGGGCGGCCTTCCGTGGAAGCCCACCCGGCAGCCGCTGCTCCTCGACCACTGGCCGGTCACGCCGTCGCCCCGCTGCCGGCGATTCACCACGATCGCGAGCTGGCGGGCCCCCTTCGGCTCGCTCCTCCACGACGGCGTAACCTACGGGCTCAAGGTGCACGAGTTCCGCAGGATGCTCGAACTGCCGAACCGCGTGAGGGCCGCCTTCGAGCTGGCGCTCGAGATCCACGACGGCGACGTCCGCGACCGCGACGCGCTCGTGGCCGCGGGCTGGACGCTCGTGTCGCCCGCCGTCGCCGTGCCCACGCCCGTGGCGTTCCGCTCGTACGTCCAGCACTCCGACGCCGAGTTCTCGGTGGCTCAGGGCGTGTATGCCCACGCCGCGAGCGGCTGGTTCAGCGATCGCAGCACCCGCTATCTCGCGAGCGGCAAGCCCGTGCTCGTGCAGGACACGGGGATCGTGGCGATCCCGACCGGCGAGGGCATCGTCGCCTTCCGCACGCTCGACGACGCCGCGGCCGGCGCGGAGCGGATCGTCCGCGACTACGCCAATCACGCCCGCGCCGCCCGCCGGATCGCCGAGACGCACTTCGCGAGCGACACGGTCCTCCGCCGGTTGCTCGCCGACTGCGGCATCGACGCATAGCGGCGCACGGCTCTCCCGCGTGTGCCTTGCAGCCACGGGACCACCAGGCTGCGTCCCACGCCTTACGGCGTTGGGCTTGGACACCGTCGTAAAAGCCGACCGGCCGTAAGGCCGCGGACGCACAACGCAGAGCCCACGGGACCACCAGGCTGCGCCCCACGGAATCGGCGCACCGGATCAGACCCCGAGCTCGGCGAGCATCGGCGGCAGCACCTGCCGGTAGTCAAACAACTCCTCGGCGATCGCGCGGGCCCGCCGGCAGTGCGCGGCGTAGTCGCCGTTGATCCGCTGCACGGCGTCCACGATCTCGTCCATCGTCGAGAAGCCGAAGAGCCCCTCGCCGGTCGGGAGCACGTTGCTGAAGCCCGTCTCCTGCGTGATCACCGGCCGGCCCGCGGCCAGATACTGCGCACTGCGTTCGCTGAACCAGCCGCTCCGCAGGCGGATGTTCTGGTCCTTGGCCACCGTGAACTCGCCCCGCGAGTCGCCGATGAACGAGCGGTAGAGGTCGAGGTCGGGCGAGAACGACATCGCGTCGCTCACGATCCAGCCGTGCGATTCGAGCAGCGTGCGATCCTCGGGCTCGTAGCTCGCGAGCGCCACCTCGAACTCCTGGTCCACCCGCTTCGGCAGGTCGAGGAACTTGAGATACTCGTGGTGCTTGCTCCAGTGATACACCTCCCCCCGAAACACCACTTCCCGCCAGGGCTGCTTCCAGTTGCCCACGGTGGTGAAGCGGCGGCACGGGGCGGTGGGGGGCGGATCCCAGAGGTCGCAGACCACCACGGGGGGCTGGGGCTTGAAGTGGAAGGGGGCCGGCATCGGCACGCGGCAGTCGGGGCGGTTGAAGTTGAGGCCCCAGGTGTAGAAGGCGCGGTGGGCGGCGAGGAAGTCGATCGTCTCCTGCCGGCCCTCGTGGACCTCGATCTCGGTCTCCACCGGGTCGGTCTCGAGGTAGATGAGCCGGTTGGTCTCGGTGTGCTCCGGGAGCGGCACGGTGCCGCCGTGGTAGTTGATGATCAGCGCCGCATCCTTGTAGAGCTGCTTGAGGGCGGTGTCGCTCATCCCGTACACGCGGCCGTCGTCGTGGAGGGCGTGGAAGGCCCAGCGGTCGGCCATGTCGAACCGCTTCATCACCCCGGCGATGAAGTTCGCCGCGAGCGCCGACGAATCGTCGTCGTCGTTCACCATGAACATCGACGGCGTGCGGGCGTGGGCCTCAACGTAGTAGGGCTCGTAGCCGAGCCGCCGCAGGCCCTCGAGGTAGTGCATCTGGCCCCACACGGCCCCGGCCACCGGGATCTTCGTCATCATCCCGAGCATCACGATCTTCGTCATGGGCCGCTCTCCGGGGCCGGCTGCGGCCCAAGCGCGGCGAAGGTGGCCAGCGTGAAGCCCGCCGCGGCGATCCGCTCGCGGAGGCCGGGCGTGCAGAGCACCTCCACCTCGCGCTTCCGCTCGTGGCAGTACATCGTTTCGAGGTCGGGATCGAGGCCGGGGTGGCAGCCGAGTTCGACGACCTCGGCGGTGGCGCGCTCGAGGATGCCGAGGATCGCCTCCACGGAAAGGCACTCGGCTGCCGAGCGGCCATCGCCGTACTGCCCGTAGAAGCCTCCCGCGTAGGCGACGGTCCGGGAGGCGTCGCGGAGCACGATCCCGAGACGGGCGGCGATCTCGCGGGCCACGGGCCGGACGGGGTCGTCGCGATGGACGTGCTGATGACTGTCGAGGTGCGTGGGGTCGCGGCCGACGAGCTCGCGAAAGCGGTCGACCTGCCGCTCGCACTCGTCCCGCACCGCCGCCGGATCCTCCATCGCCACCACGCCGTAGAGCTTTCGCCACCGCCCGCCGAGGTAGGTCCACTCGCCGAGGTCGAGGTGCAGCCCGAGGTCGTCGAAGCCCTCCTCGCCGGCCTGCCGCACCGCCGCTTCGGCGTCCGGCCGACGCACCATCACGCTGGCGCTCGTCACGATGCCGTCCCGCCGGGCGGCGAGGATTCCCGCCGACGTCAGCGGCGTGTAGCCGAGGTCGTCGGCGTTGACGATGAGTTTCCGCGGCGGCGCCGTCACGTCGGCCGCTCCGGGCGTCCGTCGCAGGGGATCAGGCCGATCCCGCGGGCGTTGCGGTCGAAGGCGTCGCGGATGCGGGCCGCCAGCCGGCCCCCGCGGCCGGCCGTCCACAGCACCGCCACGGCGGCAATCCCGCCGAGCACCGCGGCCACCCCCGGATTGAAGGCCGCCGCGAAGGCCACGCTCGCCGCCATCGCGACCAGCACGGTGGTGCCCAGCCACGTCGGGCCGAAGCGATACCGGAGCCGCACGAGCCGCTTGCCCTCGCCATGCTCCTCCTGCACGCTCGTCACGCGGACGCACGTCCAGGGATGGCCGAAGACCTCCACATCCCAGTCGCTCCAGCCGGCGTCGAGCGTCACGCCCCAGCGTCCGGCCGCGAGCTCCTCGGCGGTCCGCTGCACCACCTCGGGCCGCTCGCCCCA
>CAIKWU010000138.1 GCA_903831155.1 uncultured Planctomycetaceae bacterium
GACCTCCCAGTCGACGCCCTCGCGGGAGATGCGGTACGGGTTGTAGCCGTCGGCCGTCGAGGCGTTGAGAAACACGCCGATCATGGCCGGCAGGCAGGACGGATGGCTGTGGCCGAGCGCCTCCCAGTTCTGGAAGATGTCTCGCCAGTTGCCGCTGTACGCGAGCACCGACCGTCCTGCCGCATCACGAGTCGTGATCGAGAAGCGGTTCCACGGACGGCTGGGGTCGCCGTGGCGGCGCCCGAAGCAGATCGGCAGATACTCGCGGCAGAGCCGCTCGAGCTGCCGGTCGCCGCGTTCCGGGGCCCGCGCGGCCAAGTCGGCGAGATCGATGTCGCCGAGCCCCTCGAGCCAGTCGCGGTGCCGTTCGTGCACGCGGCGATTTCGCGACGCCACGAACCGGGCGACGTCGGCAGCCGGGCAGCGATGCCCGGCGACCGGGGTGCCGCCCCGCATCACGTTGAAGAGCGTGTTGGACACGTGGTGCATCGTGGCCGAACGGTCGGCGGTCGCCTGCAGGCCATCGCTCGCCGCCACCCGGCGTCGCAGCCCCGCCACGTCTGCGGCGAGGCTCACCTTCAGGGTGGTCTCGAGCGACTCTGGGTCGGCGAGCAGGCGGCGAAGGTGCACCACGCCCGCGTGGTCGAGGGCGGTGTCCACGACGGACACCCAGCCGATCGTCTCGCCCGGCTGCAGAGCCACCTCGTCCTCGACGAGGTAGAAGCCGAACTCTCCGCGGACGTCGCGAACCACCGGGATGTCGGCCCCCTGGCGGAAGAGTGCGATGGCCAGCGGCGAGATCGTCCGCCGCGGAGCCCGATGCCCCGCCGACCAGGCCACGGCCGCCCGCAATGACTCGGCCGGCTCCGGTCGGTCGGTGATCGTGGCGTTGAGCGCGGCAACGAGCAGACCTTCGGCCGGGAGCAGTTCATGCCGCATGTAGGCCGCGGAGAGATAGCTGTAACGCTCGTAGGTCGCCTGCGTGACGCCGGGCGGCAGGAGATGATGCCAGCCGTCCAGAAGGCGCACCGTTTTCGTCGTCTGGCCCACGTTCTTGAGCGAGCATCGGCGGACGAGTCCGAAGGCATCGCACGGGGAAAGTCGTGACCGGAACCGCAGTGCGAGCCGCTCGTCGATCTCCTCGAACACCACCTCGGCGCCGAGAGAATGCTTGTGGAGATGGCGACGCCGGCCGGGCTCCTTCGCCGCGGCGAAGGGCTCCCACAGGTCATCCCCGTCGCGGACGAGCGTGACGGCCCCGGCCGCCGCCGGGGCGGCGAGCAGCTTGTCGACCGTCTGGTACGGGAAGACCGCCCAGTCGGGATCGCGGCGGCCCGCCGTCAAGGCCCCGTTGCTGCCGGCGAACAGCCAGACGTCGCCGTTGCCCACCACGTTCATGAGGAACGGCGGCAGCCGATCGACGTCGCGGATGCTCGTGTACAGCTCTCCGTCGATCCGGGCGAACCCCGGATGGCGGGAGGCTGATGCTTCAGGAGCGATGGTGGCGGTCTGGGAGGGGCGAAGCATGGTGTCCTTCCGGAGGCGCATGGAGGCCGCCCGCGGGCGGCCTGACGAATCGGGGAGCCTTCCCGCCAGGCCTACCGGCCACTCAGGTTCTGCCCATCCTCGCGATGGCCGAGGCAGTTGAATGCCTCGGGGTCGATGTCATACGACAGCATGGTCACCGAGCCGTCGGCGAACACGGCGTTCATCCCGGCCTGGTGCGCCGCCCCGGGCGTGCGGAACGATGCTTTCAGACCGGAGATCGGCTGGTTCCCGTCGGGTTGCGGCGGGCACATCGTGGTCCGGACGGTGTCGAAGTCCCAGCCCGAGGCCCAGCCCTCGTCGTCATCCTCATTGTGCGTGCCGGTTTCATACGGCGTGAGGAGCCGCTTCTCGAAGACCATCATCGTCTTGCTCGACCCGTCGGTCAGGTTCCTCATCCGGGTGGCCGATGGATAGTCGAGCACGGTCACGGTACCGTTCTTCACGAAGTACGTGCCGCGAACCATCACCCCCTTGAAGCCTGTGTAGCGGCTTCCCAGGGCGGACTGCTTCATTGGGTCGAAGTCCATGGTGGACGGACCGGCGCCCCAGAAGCCGTAGCCGCTCGAGCATCCTCCCGTCGTGGCGATCTCGCCCGCGTTGGCAGAGCCCATCTTGATCAGGGTGCTGTCGAAGTTCGAAGGACTCTCCGCGCGGGAGGGGCCCGGATGGACCGTGGCATAGTCCATCAGCCAGTACGTGACCGGGGTGCTGATGCCCTGCTTGGCCATGCGGGTGCTGTCGGAGTTGACGTAGTTCGTGGGGCTCCGTCGTGACGGGCAGAAGTATGTCGGCACAAGGCTGCCGGCAATCTGGGGCGTGGTGGCGATCGAGTGGATGTTGCCACCGTCCATGTAGGGGAGGATCTGGAACGCCCAGCAGAGGCCTTGCTTCGCGGGCCCGTTCGGCTTGCCCCCCTGGGAGTAGTCCTCGATCTTGGGATACGGCGTGATGCCCCCGGTCGGAAACGCCTTCGTGACGCTCTCGTTCTGGAGCACCGCCAGGCCGATCTGCTTGAGTTGGTTGGAGCACTGGGTTCGCCGGGCCGCTTCCCGCGCCGACTGCACGGCCGGAAGCAGCAGGCCGATCAGGACCGCGATGATCGCGATCACCACGAGCAGTTCCACCAGCGTGAAGCCCGACCGCACCTTCACACGGGCCCGCCGGCCCCGCACGGCCGCCATCAAACCGACCCCGGTGGCGAGCAGCGGCCACACGGAGGGCTCCGGCACTGCCGCGATGCTCGGCGACGGGCCGTTGTAGACGCCGGCATCGAACAGGCCGGAGGAAAAGAACTCCGACGCGTCGAGGATGTCGACCAGGCCGTCGTACGTGAAATCACCCTGGATCCACGAGGCGGGCTCTCCCGAGTCGTACTTGGCGCCGGCGAAGAAGTTGGCCGCGTCGAGGATGTCGACGGCCCAGTCGAGGTTCGAGTCGCCCGGGGCCGCGAAAGCGAACGTCACGGACCCGTCGCCGTTGTCGAGCCAGCCGATGGCCCGCGGCGCGCCCGCCGCCCCGTCCGCCGCCGCCGCACTCGACGTGATGCCGGTGGTGCCGTTCCAGGAGCCGTCACCCCGCCCCCGCACGATCGCCGCGAACATCTCCGCGACCGACAGGCCGGTGGCCGCGTTCACGACACCGTTGCCCACGTCGATAAGGCCGCCCTCGGCGGCGGTCGGCACGGCATTGACGACCACCGACCCCTTGGACGGCAGTTCGGTGATCCAGACATCGGGCCCCGTCGTCTGCAGCCCCCACTGCACGTGCCGCGTGGGATCGTCGATCGCGTCGAGGGAGACCGAGAAGGTGCCCGTCGAGGTGATCGGCACCTCGGCGTAGGAGAACGTGCTGAAGTCGGCCGCGAAGTCGCGGACGAAGGCCTTCACGGTCCAGTTGCCCGATCCGCTCAGGAGCGTGTAGCTCGGCACGGTCCCGCTGAAGCTCACCTTCTTGCCGGCGTAGGTGCCGTCCACCTGGCCGTAGACGTTGGCCTCCATCCTCTTGTTGCCGGTCGCTCCCGGCTGGCCGCTCGGCGTGTACCAGAACGAGCTCGTGTCGCTCACGAAGCATGGCGCGAGCGTCACGCTCGTTCCGCTCGTGAAGTCGGCCCGCAGGTCGGGCACGGCCCAGGGCCCGCTCACGGTCGGATCGTAGGTGCCGCTCACCACGTCGAACACGTTCATGTAACCGTTGGTCATGGCTCCGCTGTCGACGGAGAGGGCGACCGCCGACTCGAGCGACAGCGACTGCACGGTGATCGACTGCGCGGAGCTGCTGGACAGGGTCATCGCCCCGCCGAGCCCGACGGTCACGCCGGGAATCGAAGTTGCCCCCGGAGCCGTCAGGGCGAGCGTCCCGCCGGAGTTCACCGTGACGTCCGTGGACGAGAGGCCGCCGGTGTTGGACACACGGAGCGTGCCGGCCTCGACGAACGTCGGCCCGACGTACGAGTTGGCCGCATTGAAGACGATGGTGCCGCCGCCGGTCTTGGTCACCGACGAGGCGTCGGTGATCGACGGATACCCGGCCTGTGCCTGGGTCCGCGTCGACCCGGACGCCACGTTGAACACGATCGGCGTCGAGCCGGTCTCCGTGGTCACCCGCAGCGACCCGAAGGAGGCCATGCTGGCCGGATTGGCGTTCACGCCGGACACCGTGAACCCGTACTGCAGCAACAAGCCCTGATAGATAGAGAGGTCGGCGGCGAGCGAGAAGGTGCCCACGCTGCTCAGCGTCTGCCGGTTGTTGTACACCGTGCCATAGTTGAAGAGGGGATCGAGCACCTTGATGAAGGCCTCGGCCGTGTAGCCGGACGAGAGCGTGAACGAGCCGACGGTTCCCGAAAACGAAACGGCCGGTGTCGCGATGGTGCCCGTCTCGATAAACGTGTTCGCCTCCAGCCACTTGTTGCCGCTCGTGCCGCTCGCCCAGTACGGATCGGTAGCGCTGTAGAGGTTGTAGTTGGGGTAGAGGTCGAGAATGTTGTTGGAGATGTTCGTGCCGGTGCCGCTGCCGTTGATCACGACCGTCTTGAGGTCGGGCACACCCCATGGCGAACCCCACAGGTAGCCGCCCTGGCCGCCGGTCGGCGTCTTGTCGAAAACATTCATGTACCCCTTCCAGTCGCCGGCCTGAGCCGCGACCGCCGGAGCCAACGCCAGCACCATCACCAGACCGATTCGCACCGCTCGCATGGCCGCCTCCTCGTGAACGTGCACCAACCACCCCGCGGCCTCGCGGCCGCAGGCCTCAGGATCGCCGCTTCTTCGCCCCCGTCTTCCGTCCGCTCTCCCCGGATTCCTGCTCGGGGAGCGACGCCCCCGGAGCCGAAGCCGTGGTTCCATTGACCTCGAAGCTCGTCGGGATCGTTCGCCGACACGTGCCGCCGGCATCCGCCCTCGCGATCGACCGCGTCAGCCAGAGAGCCGCCTCGAGGCCGAGGGCCGAGGCGTCCTGCGTCACGGCGGTGAGCCGGGGCCAGACGTGCATGCGGACGTCGCTGTCGTCCACGCCGACCACGGAAAGGTCGCGAGGAACCACCACGCCCCGCTCCTGTGCCCGCCGCATGATGCCGAGTGCGGTCATCGGATTGGTCGCGAAGATCGCGGTCGCCGGATTCTGCATGCCGGTCAACGAGTCGAGCACCTGCTCGCCCGCCGAGATGCCGGCCGGAAGTTCCATGACGAGCGACGGATCAACCGGAATGCCGGCGCAGTAGAGAGCGTCGTCATACGCCCGCCGGCGGTCGGCGTGGTCGGTGTCGGACACGTTGTGCACGGCGAGACCAATCCGCCGGTGACCGAGTCCGATGAGGTGCTCGATCGCCCTGCGGCTGCTGGGATACGAGTCGGAGCGGACGAAGTTGACCTTGTCGTCGTCGAACTCCGCCGCCACGACGACACACGGAAATCCCTCTTCCGCGATCGCCGAGATCATCGAGCGGTTGTTGCGAAAGCACCGCATCACGACACCCCGGATTCCCTTTCGCAGGAAGAACTGCGTGTAGGTCTCGTCGGGGAGTTTGTCACGGCGGATGCTGAGGAGTTTCAGGTCGAAGTGGTGCTCCTCAATGCCCCGCATGATGCCGCTGAGGAGGGCCGGTTCGAACGCCCCATATTCGGAACGAATGGGCTCGTCCGGATACGCGAGGGCGATGACGTTGGTGATCCGCCGCCCCACCCTGGGCACGTAGCCGATCTCGTTGATGCAGGCCAAGACACGTTCGCGGGTCGCCTCGTCCACGTCGGGGTGGTTGTTGAGCACCCTCGACACGGTGGCCGGCGACACCTTGAGTCGCGACGCGATCGCCCGAACGCTTGCCATCTTGGGAACCCCCGCGCGAAACCCCAGCAGAAACTGTTTCAGGAATAGTACCGAAAAAGGCCCGGCGGGTCAAGCGATCCGCCGGGCCTTGAGAGTTCTAGACAGCGGGGGCCTAGCGTCCAGCCCGCCGGCGAAGGATGCCAGCCACCAGGAGGCTGGTCGCACCGAGCGCCCAGGTCGAGGGCTCCGGCACGGCCGTGATGGTGAGCCCCACGCTCCCGTTGCTCGCCGCGTTCACCGGGTTGGCATTCAGGCCGTTCATGCTGAACCCGACCTGCAGCAGCTTGCCCTGATAGAGCGAGAGATTCGAGGTCACGATAAACGGCCCGGAGGCCGGGAGCGTGACCGAGTCGTTCAGCACGGTTGCATAGCCGTTCGACGGATCGAGCACCTTGATGAACGCCTTGGCGGTGTAGAGCGAGGTGTTGAGGGTGTTCGAGGTCACGTTCCCGCTGAGCGTGTACGAGGGAACCGCGATGGAAAGTGTCTCCTCGAAGGTGTTGGCATCCATCCACTTGTTGCCCAGCGGACCGGGGGTCACGCCGCCATCGGTGCTGTCCGTCCAGAAGGCCCGGTCGGCGTCGTTCCCAGTCAATGAGTTGGTGTAGGTGTTGTAGTTCGGCTCGAGCACGAGCTGGTCGCCGACGATGGTGCC